>JAQSXG010000256.1 GCA_029256785.1 Neobacillus sp. | reverse complement strand
CATAGCCGTTGCCCGAAGAGCTTCTACGGTTTCAGGAGGAAATCCTAATAGGTGCTTCATAGGATCATATACAACGTATATGATCCCGATTATAATCGGAAGCTGGATCAGCATTGGGAGACATCCAAGGCCCGCATTGTATTTCTCCCTCTTAAACAACGCGATCTGCTCGTCCATAAACTGATCCTTGTCAGCCTTATCTGGATATTTACGCTTCAGCTCGTCAATCATCGGCTGCATTTTCACCATTTTGATGGAGTTTTTTTGCACCATAACACCGATTGGAAGAGTGATCAGCTTAATGACCAAAGTGAAAGCTATGATCGTCCAGCCGTAGTTCCCTATGAAATTGTAGCATAGGGACATTATGTAGCCGATGGGGATCCCTATAATCGTTTGTATTAATTGCATCTGCAATTCCTCGTCTATTATTGTGTGCTTCTTTTCTGCCCGCCAGTATTTATTTTAAAAAAACAACTTTGCAATACTTAATATCCCCTGTTTCCAAGGTACGCGATGGGACACACCACTACTGTTTTCAAATTCTGATTTATGCGCAAGATACCACTCATAGTTGCGAATAAGCGCATCCTTATTAGAATAAATCGGATTAAATCCAAGAACTTTTTTGGCTTTCTCAATAGACACGAAAGAATCTTTTGAAGCGGTCTCATACACCCATTTATAAAGCGGAGATAAATGCAGCAATTCCAAAAATCTCAAGGTCCAGATCATAGGAGCTGCAGGAAATCCATGAATCTTTTTGCCGAATCCTGCTCGATCTAAAACAGCCTGATAGTCTTCTTTCATCGTGGTGTACTCTTCCGCACCGATATTGAATGTATCGTTTACAATGTCATCATCCAAGGTCGCGCACAAATAAATTGAAACGCATAAGTCATAGACATCAAGCAATTGATATCGGTTATTCCCGCTGCCAATCATCGGGAATCCCCTGCCATCCTGTGCCCAGTCATAAAACAGTGCAAATACACCTAAACGCTCCGGCCCGATAAATGATTTCGGCCTGATAATCGGAACAATCATTCCCTCTTCACGAAATTGAGCACAAACCTTTTCCGCCTCTATCTTAGCGACTCCATAAGGCCCTACCCCGACTAATTTATCATCTTCCAGCAGGGGATGATGATCTGGGATGCCATATACCGCTGTCGAGGAAATCTGTATGACGCGCTTGATCCCATTTTCTTTTGCTGCTATCAATACGTTTCTGCTGCCATCGATATCTGTGGAATGAATATCCTCTTTGGAATATAAAGGCAATGCCGCCGCTGTATGTACAACGATATCGCTTCCTGCCATCGCCCCTTTCATCGTTTCAAGGTCTCTGATATCTCCCCTAACAACCGTAATGGTTTCCAGATTCTCCTCAGGATAGCCATATGTTTCTGCAAAGTCATAGGATACTACAGAATGACCTTTCTCCAGTAAATATCTCGTCAAGTTAATTCCTAAAAACCCGGCTCCACCTGTAATAAAATATTTTGACATTTCCTCAAAACCTCCAAATTATTGTTTATAACCAATCTGTAGAAAATATTTTTACCTGCTACAAATCTCAACGGGACAGAAGGGTTTACGCCTCGCCTATCCCGGAGTCAATCTTTTATAATCCAAGCTTTTCTTTCTTTGTCCCGTACCAAAAATCTTTCTTTCGCTAATCTGGCTAAGGGTAAATCTGACAACGAATCTGAGTAAAATTCATTGATGACACAATCTTCAAACTCATTCTTAAGCCTTCTTACCTTTTCTTCACCATAGCAGTTTTTACCCGTGTACCTCCCTGTTTTCATATCCACCTTCGACGCAATCAAATACTGAATATCAAGACGATTACACATCGGTTTTAATAAAAACTCAGGGGAAGCGGATATTATTATATCATTTTCCTCCTTATTTTCTAGATACCAAGTAAAAATCCTTTCAGAATTTTCATCCCAAAAGGACGAGATTAAAGCTTCCACGTTAGGCACAAATCTTAAAAAACCAAAAAATAGCTCTTTAAATCTTGTCTTGGGTACGAACTTTAATATGTATAGAACTGCCCCCACCATTGCAAACGGCAAAGCAAGCAGGACCCTCGGGTATCTTCGTATACAGTACTTATAAAAGTCCAGTGTGGCATCACCGTTATAGATCGTCTTATCAAAATCATATGCATTGCATTCCATAAGTTTCTCGCTATTATATTCTGTCCGATGCTTAAAGCCTATCCGACAAAATTTATGCTGAAAAATTACCAATCAAAGATTCGTAGAGTTTTTTAGTACCCTATTTAAAAGAAAAATATTTATGTCCCAAATAGCTTGTAAATGCTGGAACACCAAGCCCAATGGTATGCGCGACTTCATCTGAATGAAATTGAAAATTTATACTGGGGAAGAAATAATCCCTTAGCAACAGACTGATTACAAGTGTCTGAATAATAGCCGCGACATTCACCAAAGCAAAAATCATAAACTGTTTCGTTGATTTTTTCTTTCCTTTTTGGAAAACAAATAGTCTATTCAATGAAAATGCCGTTATCATTCCTACTACGTATGCCAAAACAATTGCAACGGCGTAACCAGTAAAATGATTGATTATAATTCTTGATACAAAGTTTACACCCGCAGCAAAGCCGCTAACACCTAAAAACCTTAAAAATTCAAGAGAAAAATAATCCCAAAGCTTACTTTTCATCTGCTTTCCCTATCATGTCAACAACTTTCCTTGCAATTTTTACACTCTCATTGATCGATCTGTCTTCCGGGTAGCAATACGCTGTATCTACGATATAAAATCCCTGTCTTTCGCTGGATTGAATGTCCGGAAGTTTCTTCAAAAACTCTGTGGTACATACCGGCTGTGCATATTCATATCGGAAAACGCGTATATCAATGATGTTGCCCTTATTCAATGCACTATTGACCTTATGAATATATTGGCTCACCTTATTGATAAAGTTTTCATCCGGTTCCTGGTACATCGGATTATCTTTATGGAGGTAGAACGGTACATAAAGGATATGATCCTTTAAAGAGGTATTCAAATTGCTCAGTTCAATCATCCCCGGAATATCCATGCTTTTGTCCGTGATATTGAGCCAGAAATTCTCCGTCAACTGCTGCTTCAGCTTTGCAATTACACATACCACTCCGACATTATCAAGTTCTTCCAGCTTAGCGCGATCTTTCGCTGGTAAATTGGGCGTAATACCTTTGATATATTGAATCGGTATTGTAGAGATAACGGAATCGCACATGACAAGCTGACCGTCTTTTACAAGTCCTTTTACCTTTTTATCCGCGATGCAGATTTTCTCTACCGGCGAATTTAAAAATATTCTTCCACCCATTTCCAGAATTCTATCTTCCAATTTGTCGATAACTACCTTTGAGCCGCCCTCAATATAGCCCATCCTTTCTTGAAAGATATTCTTTCTGGATTTTGCAACTCTCGCCAATCTTGACCAGAGCCATGGAGCCGCAATACTGTGTTTAATTTCATAGAACTTCAGGTTGAACAAGCTGTCCCAAAATTTTTGATAACCCGTTTCCCCTTCCCATTTTTTAATCCAGTCCAAGGCGGTAAGTTTATCTAACCGAATCCAGTTCTTATATTTACTCGCGCAAAAAACATGCAGCCCATATCGTGCTTTTTCGATCAGATTTGCTTTTGGAAAAGCAAGCAGTTCAAAGGGACCACCCCACTTGTAAAGCTTCCCTTGGTAAAAGAGACCCATTTTCGTATTGGTCCATTTCAGCTTGTCAAATATACCAAGCTCTTTCATGATTTCAAACATCGGATAATCGGGGCCGCAAACAAAATGGTAATACTTTTCTATGTCCAATCCTGAGAAATCAAAGTGAGCGGACATACCGCCAAGCTGACTTTCCTTTTCATAGAGATCAACCTTGTAGCCTCTTTTTAATAATTCATATGCAAAGGTAAGGCCCATCGGTCCTCCGCCGATTATTGCAACATTTTTAGACATATTACTCTCCAATCCTTAAGGTTTTAATACGATGTCAGAATATCTGGAATGTCCAAAGGTTTCCTTTAATGCCTCTTCAAAAGGCGTGGTCTTCACATCAAATGCTTCCCACCAAGGTTCCAGCTTGAAATAATCCCCCGCCGACAATGCCTTCAGTTGATCCGACGTAAAAGGCGGGTTTTTAAATATTAGAGCGTATGCGTCCATCAGGAATTTAAAAAAACCGTATGGGATTGTCAATATTATCGTATGAAGCCCTTTTACCTTTTTAATTCTTTTAATAATATCGATATAATTGACATCCTCTCTGCCAATTATATTATATGCTTTGCAATCAGGTCGTTTCTCCATCGCAGAAATAATGACCCGTGCCATGTCTCTAGCGTAAAGCGGTTGTCTGAGAAATTTTCCATCACCTGGAATTGGGAAAAACGGGGTCTTTTTCATAAACCTTGACAGCCAGCCTAAATGCTTTTTATCAAACCAGCCGAACATTAAGGAAGGGCGCAAGGTGCAATATTTCACGCCGCTTTCTTCCACCAATTTCTCCTGTGCCTTCTTCGTATTTGTGTAATAATCATCTGCTACGGAAACAACCACAGATGAACTAATATGAACGATATATGGAACATTATATTTCTTAACTGCATCAAGGACAAGACTTGTGGAAGTCACACTGTTTTTAACAAATTCATCTTCAAACAGGCTGGTGATCTGAGCATGAAGCTGAAGCAATACAACTCCACCTTCAAAACTACTCTCCCAATCTCCTTTTTGAGATAAATCCGCTTCGATAATATGTAGGTCAGGATTTAACTCCCTTAATATTTTTAAATTATCATGGTGCATATCAATCGCAACGATATTATGGTATCCCTGCTCCCGCAAAAGTAGGATCGTGTTTTGTCCAAGCAGCCCTGATGCCCCCGTTATTATAATTTTATCTTCTTTATTCATAAATCAACCATCCCTCAATATTTCTATTGTTTATAACATATACAGTATAATTCCGCAAGTCACTACCCAAAGGAAAACATCGATCAGCAATGGCTTGTCCTGTAAAAGCGCAAGCTCGGGCGTTTCTACCAGATCTTTCTTGTGACTAATATATTGATACCGAAACAGACCATAGATCACAAATGGAATGGTGCACATCATGGCAACAGGCTGGTCTGAGTTAAAAGTGTAAAGGCAATATGCCATGATCGTCGCTGAATCAATAGCTGAGGACATGTCTCGAAGCATTTCTTTGCTATAATTCTCCAGAACCTTTCTGCCGTTTGTTAGGCCGCCCTCGACTGCTTCCAATTCACTTTTTCGTTTATGAATCGCGACAAAAAGGGCCAGCAAGGATGTGCAGACAACCAGCCATGGTGAAATTCCGGTTTCAATTAGCACCGTCCCAGACAGCGCTCTTAAAACGAAACCAGCTGCAATGCACATAATATCCAGAATCGTCACATGCTTTAGCTTAAAAGTATAACAAATATTCAATGCAAAATAAATAAACGCAACACATGTAAATTCTATGCTTAAAAAGATCGACCAGGAAAAAGTCAAAATAACCAGTATTATCAGGAACACCATCGCCTGTGGGACTGATATGGCCCCACTGGCAATTGGCCGCTTGCATTTCTTCAGGTGTTGCTTATCCTTTTCCTTATCAATTGCATCGTTAAATATGTAAACGGAACTGGACAAAAAGCAAAAAATGATAAAGCCTTGTACCGTGAGTTTCAGCATTTCAGTATCAAGCAGCTTACCGGAGAAAATCAGGGCGGCGAACACCAACCCGTTTTTGATCCATTGTTTTGGACGCATGAGTTTTAGATAATTTACGATAGTAACATTATTCATGATTTGTTCTCCAATTGTTATTGTATTCCGTTAGAATTCTATATCAATGTGAATAGCTATCTTTCTAGATATGCAGTTATAAGTTGAATTAGTTAATAATTACATCAAATTGTTGATTAGAGGTATAATACTTTTCACCATCATTAATAATAATATTAACTTTGTACTCACCAGTCAGCTCCTCAGCATCTCTTATTAGGCAATTAAATCCACTATAGTTGTATTCGTCATCTTGGAAATGCTCCCCAACATCTTTTCTTTCCACTTTGGTCGCTTTGAAAAAATATGATTTTTGGGTATTTTTAAACTCAAGAATAATACTTTGGTAATCAGCTTTACTGCCTTCAATAAATCCCCAACCATCAATTTCTACAGCAATTCCTGGTATAGGATTTTGAACGATACGATCAATGTAAGCTTGTGCTTTTTCAGAAACATCATATTCAATTGCACGATCCGCCGCATTTTCTTGCTCGTTTTCAATATCTGCTAAATCTATCCCTCTTCCAGGATCGATCGCATATATATTAAAGCCAGAAACCTCTTTTATAAAAGCGACATCCTCAAAGGATGTAAATAACAAGGGATAGAGCTTAGGGTTTTTAGCAGCAATAAGCTTAAAGTTGTTGTCCCTAATCTCCCCTTCGTCTATTTGCATATCTTCCCTCAGCATTAGGCCTTTTCTATTACTATAATAGAGTATCTCAGAAGACCAGTCTGCATCCGTAATAATAATATTCTCATCATAATCTG
>JAQSXG010000255.1 GCA_029256785.1 Neobacillus sp. | reverse complement strand
TAAATAAATCTGGTGATAAAAACGTCTAAACCCTTGATACATATGGGATTAGACGTTTTTTATTTATATCATAATTAAGGTTAAGAAGGATTAACGCTTATCTTTGTGGTGAGGGGGCAAAAGAATCGAGATCGCTGCAATGAATTAAACCGCAAGTTTCATTTTTATTACAACATCCTAAGCATACTCTAATTATGTAAAAAAAAGTAAATACAATAGGGTGTTATGTTATTATTGTATAAGACTATCTGCCATTTTTGGAGGATTATTAAATGGATGTATTAGTACTAGAACAAGAAATCAAGGACTTGCGTTCTGAATTATATAAAATAGGGAGAGAAACAAATAAATATTCTGAGGGTGAAATATTTAAAGTTAGCCAAAAATTAGATGAGAAAATTTTACTTTATCAAAAGACAAAAACACGTTTACATTATTTTACGAAATAAATTAAGGATTATTTCCAGTATGAATTACATATGACTATTTTACTATTTCTAGTATAATAGTAGAAAAATAAACAGATAAATATATTTTTCTATTGGAAGGGTAATTTGAATGGAGAAAATAGTCGTAACTGGTTATGGGGTCAAAGCACCAAAATCAAATAATATTGAACAATTCTTATATAATTTAACAAATGGAGTTACTTGTTTAGAGGTAGTATCTAATCTGTCACCTAAGGGGGAGGAATCCCTTGTTGGAAGAATAAACGAAGGTTTGCATGAATTCGAATCTGATAAACGCTTCAAAAGATTTCCAAGAGTTACCCTTATGGGGATGGCAGCGGGCCAAGAGGCCGTTGATCAAGCTAAGTTGAATAATCTGCAAGATAAAAAAGTAGGTGTCTTCTTTGGCACATCTTTAGGTGCAACTGGTGAAAAAATTTACCAGGAGTCTATTATAAATGTTCATCATTCCAATTATCGAGAAATTCCTGTTACCTTTTCTCATTTTGTAAATTATCATAGTATCACCTCAGCCATTGCTCATCATTTAGGTGCAAATGGTCTTACAAAAACGATTACTACTGGCTGTACGTCCAGTTTAGAAGCTATTCAGGACGCAATCGCCTATTTAAATTGTGGTATTATTGATGTAGCGATTGTTGGCGGAACGGATAGCCTGATTGATAAAATGGCTACATATGGATTTGCCAAAACAAAATCTATTGCTTTGAATCAATCGTTACAAGATGGGGCCGTTCCCTTTAGTGAAAACAGTAAGGGATTTGCTATCTCGGAAGCCTCTGGGGTTCTCATCCTGGAAAGAGAGGAACATGCATTACAAAGATCTATATCTATTTTGGGTGAAATTGATAACGTGATCTCCAATAATGATGGTGTTTACTTATACTCATTAGATGAAACTGGGGACCAAATGGTTAGTGCCTTGAAAGATGTAACATACGGTAGAAAACCTGACTATATTAATAGTCAGGCAGTAGGAATTCAAGTAAACGACAAAATTGAAAAACGTTGCTCCAAGGAACTATTCAACCATGCTGTTCCGTATACGTCCATTAAAAGCATGATTGGAAATCCTTATGGTGCTACTGGAATCTTACAAGTCATTTCGTCCTTATTAAGTATTAATCATGGATTTATCCCACCAACCATTCGAACAAACAAAAAGGGATTTGAAGAAATGAAAATTGTGACCACAACCTTATTTCAAGAAATAAATGAAGTAGCGGTTACTACTCATGGTCATGGAGGAAATAATGCCTGTGCCTATATAAAGAGATTTCAACAGAGTGGTGAAAAACTTTGATCATTGCATTTTTGATCGCTATTATTGGAATAATTCCAATCGTATTAGCTATTTGCGTTTTAAAAATATATAAAGGTTCAGAATTAGCATTTGCTTTATTTCTTTATATGCTCTCCATCAGTTTTTGGCAATTAGACATTGCCGTTTTATATTTAAAAGATGTACTTTCAGAAGAATTAATTACTTGGCTTTTTAGGTTTTTTAGAATAGGGCCAACTTTTATGATTCCTCTTGTATTTTATTTAGCGTATGTGCTAATCAAAAAACATACAACCACCATTAAAAATCATTCCTTTTATAAGTTTCAATTTTCCATTTTTAATCTTAAGGTTTTGCTTTTTCTAATGATATGGAGTTTAATTGTCTATCTAATAAATATGACTAAACTCGGAATTATCGGTGTGTACGAGGTTAAAATCGTTAACTCCGATCACTATTTATACTTTCCAGAATATGGGCCGTTGCAATTTTTGTACCTTTTTCATACGAGTAGTTTTTTAATTCTAATCATTTTTACTTTTATTATTTCTAGACAAATCCAAAACCTCTATTTAAAGAATTTTTTAGGAACCTTTTCATATTGCAGCTTGTTACTGTTTATTTTTGGTTTATTAAATTTTATACCTGGAACAGGAGCATTATTTAGCAGTTTAGGGACCATTATCTTTTCCGTTATTATTGTTTTTTCTTTTGTTAAACTGAATACAATGTTGACTGTAAATTATAATCGGTTAATGGAACGTCAGAAGAAACTAGATAATGCGGGTAATCTTTCTGCTAGTTTAGTACATGAAGTGAAAAATACTCTACAAATTATAAACGGCTATTCGAAATTATTAGATGAATCAAATTTGCCTCCCGAAAATAAAAAGATGACCGGAATGATTCAAAAAGCAGCTAATCAAATGGAAGATTTACTTAATAATTACACAAAATTATTAAAGTATAAATCGATTGATTACAAAATGGTGGATTTGAATGAAATCATTGAACAATCCATTGAAATATCAGCAGAGTTTTTGCAAAGAAATGCTGTAGAAGTTTTTTTTGACAAAAAATATTCAACATTAAAAACCTATGCTAACCATGCGTATTTAAAGCAAGTATTTGTCAATTTAATCAAAAATAGTTCGGAGGCTTTTTCGAAAGAAAGTTCCGTAAGAAATATCATGATTTCTACCGATATTCAAGTGGATAGAATTTTTATTCATTTTATTGATACCGGGAAAGGAATATCTGCGGACCATTGGAATAGTATTTTTGATCCTTTTACGACGTCTAAAAATGAGGGATTAGGTTTAGGATTACCCTTTGTAAAAAACATCATTCTCGAACATCGAGGAGATATAAAAGTGGTGGATAGCAGTTCAAGAGGAACTCATATCCAAATTATTTTACCCCAGTATTCTTTTAGTAGCCTTTAAAACGGTTTTGAATGAAAAATTAGATACTTTTATTTTTCAATTCGGGAGTTAAACTGCTTAAAAAAAAACGGGAAAATGCCCAGTACCATTTATCTGTGGAATCACGAAACGACAGAATTAGATGAAGATGCATTGAAGCTCTGTGCTTCTGCATTAACGGACACTTATTAAATAATAAGATTTACTTCTGTAAAATGAGGTATATTATATTTATTGGATAGACTTTCTTCAAAGACAAGAAAAGTAGGTGAACAAAGTGGGAAAATATCAATTGGATTACAAAGGTCAGGCAGCTGTGACGAAGTTTCATGAAAAACAGACGCCTGCCAAATTTGATAAAAAGCAGCAACTTGAAAAAATACGTGCGGAGTATTTGAAAAAGAAGCAAAATCAAACAGATAAATAATAGGAGTGAAAACATAGGAAGACTAAAATCTTCCTATGTTTTTCTTATTTGAAGTTCTTTTTAGAGAGAGTATGAAAGGTCGTACTTAACGTAACAGGTAGCGTTAGTTTAACAAACATCCAAAAATATGGATAGTATAAATGGGCTCAGTGTGAACTGAGTCCATTTATTTTTTATAACGGAATCCGGTAGGAATAGGATTCTTTTTTTTGAAGAAAATTATGTCGTTAACAAATTTGTCAAAAAAATGTTGAACAAAATGTTTCCGTTTTTCTGTTAATGTAATATACTATATATAAATAAGTATAGCACATTTATACTTTTTTAAAAAAATAAAACATAATTATGTTCGATAAAGGGGGTGGATGTGATCAAACTAACGAAACGGCAAGCAGAGATTCTAGAAATTGTAAAAGAAAATGGCCCTATTACAGGTCAACAAATTGCTGAGAAGCTTTCCTTAACGAGAGCTGCCTTAAGACCAGACTTAGCTATTTTAACGATGTCAGGTAATTTGGATGCAAGGCCAAGGGTTGGGTATTATTTCAATCATAATTATCAAACGAAGCTCCAGGCAGAAAAGTTCTTACATCAGAAGGTCACCGATTATAAGGCACACCCGATTGTGGTTGATATATCCACTTCTGTTTATGATGCAATCGTTCAATTATTTCTAGAAGATGTCGGAACACTATATGCTGTTGACGAAAACGGTTATTTAGCTGGTGTCATTTCTAGGAAGGATTTATTAAGAACAGCAATTGGGAATAAAGATTTACAGGAATTACCTGTAAGTGTCATTATGACGAGAATGCCAAATATTATAACAATTAACTTGGAAGAGACCTTGTTAGATGCAGCAAAAAAAATGATTAATAATCATATAGATTCGTTGCCGGTAGTAAAAGAAGTAGATAAAGACAAGCATACATATTTAATTATAGGAAGGATAACGAAAACAACGATTACAAGGGCTTATTTAGAAATCATGGATCAAAAATCGATATAAGGGAGAGTGGCGACGATTCTAGAGCAAAAGGAAGTTGTCTATGTTGTATCCGACTCAGTTGGGGAAACAGCTGAGTTTGTTGTAAAAGCCGTAGCAACCCAATTTAATGGGGGGCAAGTGGAGATCCGCCGCAATTCCTATGTGGATGATTTGGAGGATATTGAGGATGTAATCGCTTTAGCAAGGGTTGGAAGGTCAATTATTGCGTATACGATTGTCATTCCTGTTTTAAAGGAATATTTGGATCGACGTGCTAAAGAGGAACAAATTATTGCGGTTGATTTGCTTAGTCCATTAATGAATGCTTTTACCACCAGTTTTAATAAACAGCCACATCACCAGCCAGGTTTGATGAGGAAACTAGATGAAGAGTACTTCAAGAAAATTGAAGCGATTGAGTTTGCTGTGAAATATGATGATGGTCGAGACCCTAGGGGAATTCTAAAGGCCGACATCGTGTTAGTAGGTGTATCAAGAACATCCAAAACACCTTTATCTATGTATCTAGCACATAAGCGATTTAAGGTAGCGAATGTTCCGTTGGTTCCAGAGGTTCCCGCACCGGAGGAATTATTTGAGATTCCGCGGAAAAATACGATTGGCTTAATTATTTCGCCTGATAAGTTGAATGAAATTCGTACAGAACGTCTGAAAGCATTAGGTTTAGGTTCACAGGCGAATTATGCAAGCTATGAACGGATTCTTGAAGAACTAGATTACGCTGAAAAAATAATGAAGCGTGTTGGCTGCCCGATCATAAATGTATCGAATAAGGCGATAGAAGAAACAGCTGGATTAATTTTAGAAGTGCTTAAAAAGGAGAGGAGCTAGTGATGATGGAAAAATTTGTTTACTTATTTCATGAGGGTAATGGAACGATGAAAGAAACGCTTGGAGGTAAAGGGGCTAATTTAGCAGAAATGACAAATATCGGCTTACCTGTTCCCCATGGTTTTACGATTTCTACCCAAGCCTGTAATGCTTATTATGAGGAAGGAAAATCAATCCCTTCTCTAGTTGAGAGCCAAGTCCTTGTAGCACTTAACAAATTGGAAGAAAAAATGGGTAAAAAACTAGGTGACCCAGTTGATCCACTTCTTGTATCCGTTCGTTCTGGTTCGGTTTTCTCTATGCCTGGAATGATGGATACGATCTTAAATCTTGGTATGAATGATGAAACGGTAGAGGGAATGGGGAATTTAACGAACAACCCCCGTTTTGCTTATGACTCTTACAGACGTTTTATACAAATGTTTAGTAATGTAGTACTTGATATCAATGTTTATTATTTTGAACAACTTCTAGAAGAAACCCGTGAACAAAAGGGGTATCACTCAGATCCGGAGATGACTGCTGAGGATTGGAAGGAAGTTATTGTTGGATACAAAGGGATTGTAAAAAAACATACAAGAAAAGATTTCCCACAGGATCCAAAAGAACAGTTGTTTCTTGCAATTAATGCCGTGTTTGATTCTTGGAACAACCAACGAGCAATTGTCTACCGCCGCTTAAATAAGATACCAGATCACCTGGGTACTGCGGTCAATATCCAAAGTATGGTGTTTGGAAATATGGGAAATGATTCTGGGACGGGTGTAGCGTTCACTAGAAACCCATCTACAGGAGAACACAAACTTTATGGTGAATACCTAATAAATGCGCAGGGTGAAGATGTTGTTGCGGGGATCCGTACGCCACAGCCAATTCAAACCTTAGAGGACGAAATGCCGGGAGTGTATCAGCAATTTGTTGATACTTGTAAGCAACTAGAAACTCATTACCAAGAAATGCAGGATATAGAGTTTACTGTAGAACGTGGGAAACTATTTATTCTTCAGACTCGTAATGGTAAGCGGACAGCTCAAGCAGCGATCCGAATTGCTGTTGAAATGGTTGAAGAAGGAATTATTGATAAAAAAACCGCATTGCTTCGTGTTGACCCAGAACAATTAGACCAATTACTTCACCGCCGAATTGATGATAAACATCATAGGGTTTTATTAGCAAAGGGTCTGCCTGCATCACCAGGAGCAGCTACCGGCCAAGTCGTATTC
>JAQSXG010000254.1 GCA_029256785.1 Neobacillus sp. | reverse complement strand
TAATGCAATTATTAAACAATATCAAGCATTATTGGAAACTGAAGGTATAGAAATTGAATTTTCTGACGATGCTATTCGTAGAATAGCTGAAATTGCCTTTGAAGTGAATCAAAATACAGATAATATTGGTGCGAGAAGACTTCACACAATCCTAGAAAAACTATTGGAGGACTTATCGTTTGAAGCTCCAGATATTACCATGGAGAAAATTACGATTACACCACAATATGTTGATGATAAGCTAGGTGCCATCGCTAAAAATAAGGATTTAAGTCAGTTTATCCTTTAAATAGCAAAATCTTAACGTATGTGGAAACAAGTAGGTTGCCTAATACACTTAAGAAATGAAAACATAATATTAAAACTTTATAATGGTTGCAGTTAATTAGGAGGAAGAAACAGAATGGATTTACTTACAAAAACAAGAAGAATTAACGTATTATTACAAAAAGCAGCAGGAAAGCCAGTTAACTTTAAAGAGATGTCAGAAACATTAAGTGAAGTAATAGAGGCGAATGTATTTGTTTTAAGTCGTCGCGGTAAGCTTTTAGGTTTTGCTATCAATCAACAGATTGAAAATGATCGTATGAAAAAAATGTTAGAGGACAGACAATTTCCTGAAGAGTATATTAATGGCTTATTCAGTATTCGTGAGACCTCATCAAATATTGATGTTGAAAGTTCATATACAGCTTTTCCAGTAGAGAATAAAGATTTATTCCGGGAAGGCTTAACTACAATTGTTCCAATTATTGGCGGAGGAGAACGCCTAGGAACATTAATCCTTGCAAGAATTCAAGAAAAATTCCATGATGATGACTTAATTCTTGCTGAATATGGTGCGACAGTAGTTGGTATGGAAATTTTACGTGAAAAGTCTGAAGAAATTGAAGAAGAAGCGAGAAGTAAGGCGGTTGTTCAAATGGCAATTAGTTCATTATCATATAGTGAACTTGAAGCAATTGAACATATCTTTGAAGAATTAAATGGACATGAAGGCTTGCTAGTAGCATCAAAAATTGCTGACCGTGTGGGTATCACTCGCTCTGTAATTGTAAATGCTTTAAGAAAGCTAGAAAGTGCCGGAGTAATTGAATCGCGTTCTCTTGGTATGAAAGGAACTTACATCAAAGTGTTAAATAATAAATTTCTCCTTGAACTTGAGAAATTAAAGTCCAACTAATAACTAGTAACTCCAGCTTTTGGAGATTCATTCCCTGTCGAAAAAAGTTTTGACAGGGGATTTTTATGAAAAAGGCTGTGTTAAGGGGTATTGTTGAATTTATAAACCTGTTGATTTGTGCGGAAGACACGAGACTCCTGCGGGACTAGCAGGTCAGGGTGAGACCCCGCAGGCGCGCAGCGCCGAGGAGGCTCACCGACCGCCCGCGGAAAGCGAAGTGCCTGGAGCGCAAATCAACAGACTTGTTTTACACAGCCATGAAAAAACAAATTTACTTGCTTGTCAGCGAGACTTATGCTATATTATTTCATGGTGTTAATACACACGCATGTTGATTTAAACAAAAGGTGCTGTATTTTACAGTTTTTGTTTAAAGATGAGACTTAGCGGAGGAAAACGAAACCATAGGAGGAAAAAAAACATGTCAGTAATTTCAATGAAACAATTGCTTGAAGCTGGTGTACACTTTGGACACCAAACTCGCCGTTGGAACCCTAAAATGAAGAAATATATCTTCACAGAGCGTAACGGTATTTATATTATCGACCTTCAAAAAACAGTTAAGAAGGTAGAAGAAGCTTACAATTGGGTTAAGGAACTTGCTGGTAACGGCGGAACTGTCCTTTTTGTTGGTACTAAGAAACAAGCTCAAGATTCTGTTAAAGAAGAAGCAGCTCGTTCTGGTATGTATTATGTTAACCAACGTTGGTTAGGTGGTACACTAACAAACTTTGAAACAATTCAAAAGCGTATTACACGTTTAAAAGATATTGAAAGAATGTCTGAAGATGGTACTTTCGAAGTATTACCTAAAAAAGAAGTAGTTATCTTAACTAAAGAACTTGAACGCCTTGAAAAATTCTTAGGCGGTATCAAAGATATGAAGAAACTTCCAGATGCACTATTTATCATTGATCCTCGTAAAGAGCGTATCGCAGTAGCTGAAGCTAAAAAGTTAAACATTCCTATCGTAGGTATTGTTGATACAAACTGTGATCCAGATGAAATCGATGTAGTTATTCCTGCGAATGACGATGCGATTCGTGCGGTTAAGCTTTTAACTGGTAAAATGGCTGATGCAATCCTTGAAGCAAAACAAGGTGAAGAAGTTACAGCGTAATTATTTTTAAGTGTAATTTAAAAAAAGGTGATAACAGGGAGCACCCTTTATCACCTTTTTTTGAAGAAGTAAAGAATGTTTATCTTAGCTAACATTGGCTTAGATAGTTGTACATAGTAAAAAAAAGGAGGATTAATCATAATGACAATTACTGCTCAAATGGTAAAAGAATTACGTGAAAAAACAGGTGCTGGTATGCTTGACTGCAAAAAGGCATTAACTGAAACTGATGGTGATATGGAAAAGGCAATTGATTTCTTACGTGAAAAAGGAATTGCCTCAGCTGCTAAAAAAGGTGACCGAATCGCTGCAGAAGGTTTAACTTATGTATTAACAGAAGGAAATGACGCTGTTATTGTTGAAGTTAACTCAGAGACTGATTTCGTTGCTAAAAACGAAGCATTCCAAACGCTTGTGAAGGATTTAGCTAAACATCTTTTAACTAACAAACCTTCTTCTGTGGAAGAGGCTTCTGCACAAACAATGGAAAGCGGCGTAACTGTTGCTGACACTATTAATGCTTCAATCGCAAAGATTGGTGAAAAACTTACTCTACGTCGTTTTGAAATCAAATCTAAATCTGATAATGACGCTTTCGGTGCTTACCTTCATATGGGCGGACGTATCGGTGTACTAACCGTGTTTGAAGGAACTACTGATTCTAATGCTGCTAAGGATGTAGCAATGCACATCGCGGCATTAAGACCAAAATATGTTTCTCGTGATCAAGTATCTCAAGAAGAAGTTGAGCGTGAGCGCGAAGTATTAACTCAACAAGCTCTAAATGAAGGCAAACCAGAAAAAATCGTAGCAAAAATGGTAGAGGGACGTCTAGGTAAGTACTTTGAAGATGTATGTGTTCTAGACCAAACTTTTGTAAAAAATCCAGACCAAAAGGTTCGTCAATTTGTAGAATCTAAGGGAGCAACAATTCGCGAGTTCGTACGTTATGAAGTGGGCGAAGGATTAGAAAAGCGTGAAGATAACTTTGCAGAAGAAGTTATGAACCAAGTTAAAAAATAATTTAAATTGACTACTTTCTGTGGAAAGTTATTTAAGAAATAGGTTATGAATAGGGGACACGTTGTGTTCCCTATTTTTAAAGATCATGATTTGCAAAACCAAATACATAAGGAGGTTCATATGAGCAGTCCTAAGTACAAACGTGTAGTCTTGAAATTAAGCGGAGAAGCTCTTGCAGGGGAATCCAGTTTTGGAATTAAGCCATCTGTAATTAAATCGATTGCTATACAGGTTAAGGAAATAGCTGAGCTTGGTGTCGAGGTTGCTGTTGTTGTCGGCGGAGGCAATATATGGCGAGGTAAGATCGGTAGTGAAATGGGAATGGATCGTGCAAATGCTGATTATATGGGCATGCTTGCAACGGTAATGAATTCATTAGCACTTCAAGACAGTTTAGAACATCTGGGGATTGAATCTCGTGTTCAAACTTCAATTGAGATGCGCCAGGTTGCTGAACCATATATTAGAAGACGCGCCATTAGGCATTTAGAAAAGAAGCGGGTAGTCATTTTTGCTGCTGGAACAGGAAACCCTTATTTCTCAACTGACACAACTGCTGCATTAAGAGCAGCAGAAATTGATGCAGAAGTTATTCTAATGGCTAAGAATAATGTAGATGGAGTGTATTCAGCAGACCCTCGTCTTGATCCAAATGCTACAAAATACGAGAACCTATCCTTCCTAGATGTTATCAAAGAAGGCTTAGCTGTAATGGACTCAACTGCTTCTTCATTATGTATGGACAATGATATTCCACTTATTGTATTCTCGATTATGGAACAAGGCAATATTAAACGGGCAGTATTGGGAGAAAAAATTGGGACAATTGTTAGGGGGAAAAATTAATGCCAACTCAGGTAATTTCTAATACTAAGGATAGAATGACAAAAGGGATTCAAGCATTTACACGTGAGCTTGCAAGCATTCGTGCGGGGAGAGCTAGTGCCTCCCTTTTAGACAGAATTAACGTCGAGTATTATGGTGCACCTACTCCTGTCAATCAAATGGCGTCGATTACTACTCCTGAAGCACGCTTGTTAGTAATTCAGCCTTACGATAAATCAATACTTGGTGCGATTGAAAAGGCAATACTAAAATCTGATTTAGGCTTGAATCCTTCGAATGATGGATCAATCATCCGAATTTCTATTCCACAGTTAACAGAGGAACGTCGTAAAGAATTGGTTAAACTTGTTAAAAAAGAGTCGGAAGAAGCTAAAATTGCTATTCGTAATGTACGTCGCGATGCCAACGATGATTTAAAAAAGCTCGAGAAGAATGGCGATATTACCGAAGACGCACTTCGCGGATTCTCTGATGATATTCAAAAAATTACAGACGAATATATTAGTAAAATTGACCAAATTACCAAAGATAAAGAAAAAGAAATCTTAGAAGTTTAAATAGTATAACCCTCTGCATAGGGGGTTTTTTTCACTATCTTTGACATTGATAAATTTTGCGGGATTCAGATATAGTATTCTTAATTATTGATCTAGTACATAAATTATTTTATAGGAAGATATATCTTTGCTTTTTTGGTATGATAAAAGCATGAAAAATCAGTGTTCTTCATATTTATCAATACTAGCTCTGTAGGCATGATCTATTATCGGAGGAAATGATTATCTTAATTTGGAGGAGCAATGTCATGTTTAATAAAATAAGGCTTTGGAAGAATAAAAAAAATAACTCTTCCACACTCCGAGACAATATAGAAAAAATAAAAAAAATGCCGGTTCCTGAACATGTTGCGATTATTATGGATGGCAATGGACGGTGGGCTAAAAAAAGGGCATTGCCAAGGGTAGCAGGGCATCATGAAGGGATGAAAGTTGTTAGGAAAATAACAAAGTTATCGAATGCACTTGGTATAAAAGCCTTAACATTATACGCTTTTTCGACTGAAAATTGGAAACGTCCGAAAAATGAAGTAGACTATTTAATGAAATTACCAGAAGAATTTCTTGGATCATTTCTACCAGAATTAATTGAGGAAAACGTTCAAGTGAGAATGATCGGATATAAAGATCAACTTCCCTTACATACATTGAATGCAATTGAGAAAGCGGTTGAGGATACAAAAAGTAATAATGGCCTTGTATTAAACTTTGCATTAAATTATGGTAGTAGAGCAGAAATTATTGATGCAACTGTTCAAGTCTTAAATGATTATAAAAGTGGCATACTGAAGGAAAGTGACATAAATGAGGATCTTTTTTCCTCATATTTAATGACGTCGAATTTGAAGGATCCAGATCTTTTGATTCGCACAAGTGGAGAAATTCGCCTAAGTAATTTTATGCTTTGGCAACTTGCGTATTCTGAATTTTGGTTTACAGATGTACTCTGGCCAGATTTTGGAGAGAAACACATGCTTGAAGCGGTTGAGGCATTTCAAAACCGACAACGTCGATTTGGTGGAATATAGTATTTATAGTAGATCTGAAACTATTACTTAATAGGTTTTCTCTTGAAAAGGATGTTGAATTGTTAAATGAAACAAAGAATAATTACAGGTGTTATTGCTGCAGCATTATTTTTACCAATTGTTTTTTATGGTGGATTTCCTTTTGTACTTTTAACTTACTTTCTTGCAACTGTAGGTTTGTATGAACTATTAAAAATGAAAAAACTGGGGATATTTACTGTTCATGGACTGCTCTCTGCTTTATTATTGTGGGTCATTCTTTTGCCCGAGCAGTACGAACGACTACTCATCACCCTTAATTATACAAAAATAGAGATAGGTATCGTTTTAATCTTTTTATTACTCACGTATACAGTAATAACAAAAAATCGATTCACATTTGAAGATGCTGGTTTCACGATTCTTTCAGTACTCTACGTAGGAATTGGCTTTTATTTTTTCATTGAAACTCGTGATGCTGGCTTAGTTTATATTTTTTACTCATTATTCATGATTTGGGCAACCGATTCGGGTGCATATTTTATTGGTAAAGCTACAGGTAAGCGAAAACTTTGGCCAGAAATTAGCCCCAATAAAACTGTAGAAGGCTCCATTGGTGGTGTAGTATGTGCCTTGATTGTAGCAATTCTCTTCGCACTTTTTGCAGATATGAATGCTACAGTTCTAACATTAATGGCCATTACTGTTATCCTTTCTATTTTTGGACAACTAGGTGATCTTGTACAGTCTGCATTCAAACGGCATTTCAATGTCAAGGATTCGGGGAACATATTACCTGGTCATGGCGGAATTCTAGATCGTTTTGATAGCTTGTTATTTGTCCTTCCATTATTAAATCTTTTCCATTTGTGGTAAAAACTGATTAGCGTAAGCGGCCAATGGGCTCATTTCAAAACCATTGAAAAAGCTGCTAT
>JAQSXG010000253.1 GCA_029256785.1 Neobacillus sp. | reverse complement strand
ATTTAACGGCAAATTCTATTTCCCTCGATAATCCAAACATTTGCGTATCTAATACCTCTTCATAAAGAGGGCATTGAGGCATCGTAAGATTATCCATTTGCACTTTAATAAGCTTTAATATTTTTTCAGCGTCAGCCTGCAATAAGGCATAAGCTTTTTCCTGATGATTCACTACCATTTCAGACGCCAACATTCATCCCCCCATTTCAGAGCGATTACCCAACTTATCTATAAATTTTACCTTTTAATACTGAAAATTGCAAGAACAATTGCCCGTTAGCCCCTTTTAGATATGACATTTTAATTTATACACGATATAATTTAGATGTGACGAACGGAGGAATAGGACATGGAGAAAATTATCTTAATTACAGGTCAAGTGAAATTTCCAATTACTCTTGATCCAGGCGTCTGGATCTTTGACGATCGCAAAATAGACTTAACCACTCACTTTTCTACTCCCCTAGAGGAAGTAGATGATCTTCTTGAATACACCAAATCAGTATCTAAGCATTGGGATCGGGAAATAATGGAAGGCGCTATTTATCCGCCGACATTAAAAACAGAAAAGAAATTCATTAAAGAAAAGATTCTCTCTGGAACATTTGCCATTCCTTTTAAACCATTTTTGGAAAATGCAGAACCCAAAAATGGTACAAAAACGGTTGTAATCAAATGCTCAAATGAAGATGTTGAAATATCCATAGATACGGCAAAGAATTTAATTCTAGGATTTTCTGCAAACGGAAAACCAGTTGAGAATGGTCCCATTCATGTTTATTTTGGTGATGGTTCAAATCAGAACAATGCAATTATGAATGTCAAAGAGTTTATTATAAGGTAAATAACGGGTGCCTATGGGTACCCGTTCTGTTTTCCTTATTTTAATTTTTTCATGCCGAATTTATAGTAAATCAGCCGCAAGTCTAGCCAGGCCTGACCTCTCTCCTTTTAATAGTTTCACATGACCTGAAATCACTTGGTCTTTAAATTTTTCTACCACATAAGTTAATCCATTATTATAAGCATCAAGATAGGGATGGTCAATTTGTTCAGGATCTCCCATTAAAACAATTTTGCTACCTTCACCTACTCGGGTAATAATCGTTTTCACTTCATGTTTTGTAAGGTTTTGCGCTTCATCAATAATAATAAATTGCTTTGGTAAACTTCTCCCACGTATATATGTTAATGCTTCAACCTCAATTGACCCCATACCTGCTAGAATGGCATCCAATTCCCCAGGCTTCTTGGTATTAAACAGATATTCTAGATTGTCAAAAATGGGTTGCATCCAAGGTCTAAGTTTTTCCTGTTTTTCACCAGGCAGGAACCCGAGATCCTTCCCAACCGGAACAATTGGCCTAGCAACTAATAACTTTTTAAACTCCCGATAATCCTCAGTTTGCATCAATCCAGATGCTAAAGCGAGCAAGGTTTTTCCTGTCCCCGCTTTCCCTATTAAGGTTACTAGTGAGATATCTTTCCGGAGCAAAAGTTCAATTGCCATGGTTTGTTGAACATTTCTTGGATGAACACCCCAAACATGTTCCTGATTGATGGCAAGTTTTTTTACCTTTTTTCTTGTCTTATCCACCATTCCTAATGCTGAAGCTGACCCACCCAATACATCTTTCATTACCAAATACTGATTAGGGTAAAAAGTGTGGTTAGCTATTTCTGTGAGTAGGAGTTCACCTTTCTCATAAAATCGTCCTAACAAGTCTACTGACAAATATACTTCTAGGAATCCTGTATAGATGTGATCTACCTCGACCACTCTATCACTTAAAAAGTCTTCCGCAGTCAGGCCGATTGCATCTGCCTTAACCCTTACAAGGGCATCCTTACTAACGATAATAACCGGCTTACCATTTTCCTTTAATTTTTCTTCAGCAAAAAGGTTATTTGCAACAGCTAGTATACGGTTGTCATTTGTTTTTTCAATAAAAATATCCTGTAATTCATGAAAGGAGCGGTGATTTAGCTCAATTCTTATCGTTCCTCCATTATCTAACGGTATTTTTTCATGGAGCTTTCCAGATGCACGCAGTCCATCAATTAACCTTGAAACATGCCGCGCATTTCTTCCAATTTCATCCATGTATCTTTTCTTTGAGTCCACTTCTTCTAGGACAACTGCGGGAATAACAACTTCATTATCTTGAAAAGAGAATATGGAATACGGGTCTTGTAATAAGACGTTTGTATCTAACACGTATATTTTACTCAAAGCAACGCCTCCACTTTTTCTAGTTGTTTGGTTTGAACATTAATCGAATAAACCCATTGCTAGAGAGAACTTTTGTAAAATATATGTTTGTTCGAATAAAGATAGAAGGATTTCCGCACAATAAATGTAAGTTGACCATTATTAATTAGTACTTGCCAACAATACTTTATTTCCTAGTCACAACGGAGGTGGATTAAAATGAAGAAATTGTTAATGATTTCTGTTTTACTACTAGTTTTACCAGGCTGTAACAACAACCAAAATGCCCAAAACCAAAGTAATGAAAAGCAATCATTAGTTAATGTCAAAAATAGTTATATTGAAGAGGTTGACCGTCAAACGGGACAAGAAATTTCCAAGCATTTAGTTGAACTCGCAACTAGTATTCCAAATGTAAATGACGCAACTGCTGTCGTACTTGGGAGATATGCCATTGTTGGAATTGATGTAAACTCGAAATTAGAACGATCCCAAGTTGGTTCAATAAAATATTCTGTTGCTGAAAGCTTAAAAAAGGATCCTCACGGCGCACGTGCAGTGGTTGTTGCGGATGCAGATACAATGCAAAGATTGAAAGAAATAAATGGTGACATAAAGCGTGGAAGACCAATACAAGGCATAATGGAAGAGTTAGCAGACATAGCAGGCAGATTAATTCCCGAAATTCCAGCGGATATAATTGATCCAAATCCTAAAAACGCAACGGAAGAACCAAAAAAGAAATTACCAGGCGAGAAAAAAGAAAAACTAGAGGAAGAACAAGAAGATCAGTCTAATCATTATAAATAAAAGCTTAGTCCCAGACTAAGCTTTTTTTATTGCTTCCATAACCTGTTTATCAAGTCTTGCGGCTGCATCCTTGTCATAGGTTTTATCATATTTGGGATCAGTTGTAATTTTCGATCCATAGAACATAACATCACGTACTTCTTTAATAGCTACCTCAATTAATGCTAATTTTAAAGGAACATCTTTAAGCCTCTCTTCTTTTATTGAAGAGTCACCTAGGATAGCGTATGTAGACTCATTAGCAATTATATTAATAACTACTTGATTATTATTAGTAATATTTTTTACGATTCTAGACCGATTGTCTACTGCAAATAAAATGGTGTATTCATCTTTTGCAAATATCCAGGAAATAGAGTTAACACTAGGAGCTCCAGTTTCTGAATCCACTGTTGCCAATGTTACAAATCTCTCTTGCTGTAATTCATCATACAAAGCTTTTATTAATCTTGGTTCTACTTGATTTGCCATTTTTCCAACCCCCTTACTAATCAGTTGATGTGTGTGGAATAAATAATTAAAATAGATTGGGAACATTACTATTATCGGTATTTATCAGCAAGTTAAACATCTAAGGTTTACCCTTCAAGTATACATCCATGATATGATATACTATAGAATAAATATTCTGTTTGGCTCTGTCTAAGAATTGATTCGAGGTGTAATATGAGAGTAAAATGCGTAATTTGTGATAAAATTGAACCGATAGAAGATCAGTCATTTGTAGCAAAGCGTCTTCGCAATCGACCTATCCATACATATATGTGTAATGATTGCAGTAATCGAATTTCTGAAAAAACTCAAGCCCGAATTGATACAGGAAACTTTAGATTCTATCGTAAACGGTCCGAAAAAGACGATTGGTAAATCGATAAGTAAGTTTTCCCCATTGCCGAAGGTAGATGTATATAAACAAAAAGCCCACATAGTCATGTGGGTTTTTGTTTATTCTTCAATTGGATAATTTGCATATCTCTCTGGTTGTTCATTAATTTGATCAAGCATAACCTCAATGAGTTCCCGGGGAAAACGTGTTTTTTTCGTTTCTTCCCCTTGAACATAGGATACATAGTACATTGATTCATCTGTTGTAACTTCAACATTCGTTAGTTTATGCTCATTTGTAATAATATCCTCAAACAGGTCTAAGGTGTCCCTTGCTGCTGAGTCCTCAGGCCGTGCATCACAAACTATCTTTATTGAGAGCCAATTATATAGTGCATCTTGTGCGGATCTCATTTAATATCCCCCGTTATTTTGCTTCAACCTGCTGCTTTTTCGACTGATGTAAGCGAATTTTATAAATAATTAAGATTAATGCTGCTACCACCAGTCCCTCTGCAATCGGTAAAAAGATACCTAAAGCAGTAAGAACTGTACAGCCTGCACCTAAGAAAAGATAAATCAAAATTGATTTTCCAATCGGTAACTTTTGTGCGAAGCCCAGTTTATAAACAAGAATGGACAATGCCACTATTGTGAGATAAAGAAGCCACATACCGACTTTAGGATTTTCAGTTACATTATAAAGAGCAGGGAAAAATGAAAGCCGTTCCACTACGTTCACAAGCAAAACCTCCTTGAAACCAATAATACCATAAGTGATTTCGAAGTTATTAGAACAAAGTTGTTCCGCAGCTTAAAAAATTTCTATAAAAGATTTTAACTCTGCACCTTTGACTTTTTAGCTGCTCTTTCACGTTCGTTTTTATCAAGTATTTTCTTCCGTAAACGGATAGATTCAGGTGTAACCTCACAGTATTCATCTTCATTAAGATACTCTAATGATTCTTCTAGAGTCATCAGACGAGGTTTTTTAATCACTGACGTTTGATCTTTGTTTGCTGAACGGACATTCGTTGCTTGCTTAACTTTAGTGATATTTACAGTGATATCATTTTCACGAGTATGTTCACCAACAATCATACCTTCGTATATTTCAGTACCTGGTTCTACAAAGATTGTACCACGGTCTTCAACCCCCATGATACCATATGTGGAAGCTTTTCCAGATTCCATAGAAACGATAACACCTTGACGTCTTCCACCTACTTGGCCTTTAACCATTGGCATATAGCTATCGAAGGTGTGATTAATGATTCCATAGCCTCTAGTCATAGTTAAGAACTCTGTAGTATAACCAATTAAACCACGAGCTGGGACATTAAAGATTAAACGAACTTGACCTGATCCATTATTAATCATATCAAGCATTTCACCTTTACGAGCTCCAATCGACTCCATGACAGATCCAGTATGTTCTTCAGGAACATCGATTTGAACCCTTTCCACTGGCTCGCATTGAATGCCATCAATTTCTTTTACAATTACTTCTGGTTTAGAAACCTGAAGCTCGTAGCCTTCACGACGCATATTTTCAATTAAAATCGATAAATGAAGCTCTCCACGTCCAGATACAATCCAAGCATCAGGTGAATCTGTATTTTCAACACGTAAGCTAACATCTGTTTGTAATTGTGCAAGTAATCTTTCTTCAATTTTTCTTGAAGTTAAATACTTACCTTCACGACCTGCAAAAGGGCTGTTGTTTACTACAAAAGTCATTTGCAATGTCGGTTCGTCAATTCTTAGAATTGGCAATGCATCCTCATGTTCTACCGGACAAACTGTTTCACCAACATTAATATCTTCCATACCAGAAACAGCAATTAAATCACCTGCTACAGCTTCTTGAATTTCCTGACGTTTAAGGCCAAAGAAACCAAAAAGTTTCGTAACACGGAATTGTTTAACTGAACCGTCTATTTTCATAAGTGAAACCTGTTGGCCTACATGGATTTTCCCACGGAATACTCGACCAATACCAATTCTACCGACATAGTCATTATAATCAAGAAGCGCAATTTGGAATTGTAGCGGCTCGTCGCGATTGTCTATAGGTGCTGGGATGTTTTCTACAATGGAATCATATAAACATTGCATGTTTTCATCTTGTTTTTCATGGTCTAAGCTAGCTGTTCCATTAATTGCAGATGCGTAAACTACTGGGAAATCCAACTGATCTTCATTAGCACCTAATTCGATAAATAAATCAATAACTTCATCAATTACTTCTACCGGACGGGCAAAATCACGATCAATTTTATTAACGACAACAATTGGAGTTAAATTTTGTTCTAATGCTTTCTTTAGAACGAAACGAGTTTGCGGCATTGTACCTTCATACGCATCGACTACAAGCAACACTCCATCAACCATTTTCATAATACGTTCAACTTCGCCACCGAAGTCAGCATGTCCTGGGGTATCTAAAATATTGATTCTTTTATCTTTATATTGAATCGCTGTATTCTTAGCGAGAATCGTTATTCCACGTTCCCTTTCCAAATCTCCTGAATCCATAGCACGTTCTTCTACATGCTCATTGGTACGAAAGGTTCCCGATTGTTTTAATAACTGGTCAACCAAAGTTGTTTTACCATGGTCTACGTGGGCGATGATCGCAATATTGCGAATATCTTCTCTTTTTTTCAAATGTTTCACTCCTACCTCAATTAACAAATTTAAGCTATCTATAGTTTCCCATATACAACTGAATTATTATACCATACTTAGAGTGGAAACTTATAATCATTTTATGTAGAATGGAAATATAATATTTATCACCATGTCGTTATCAAAAAAACAAAGGGGTT
>JAQSXG010000252.1 GCA_029256785.1 Neobacillus sp. | reverse complement strand
CGGATGTTAGACTTCTTGTTAGTTAAAGATATAATTCAGGCCAAGCTGTTATGCCAACTCAGTTAAAAAATAGATAAAAAGAACGACCTCTGCCACCGCAAGGAATGGAAATCCTACTTTAAATAATAGGTGCTTTGTTTTGTGGCGGTAAAGCCTCATTCCGGCTGTTGCTCCCACAGCCCCTCCAAATAGGGCTACAAGCCACAACGTCTTTTCACTTATTCGATATTGTCGTTTTTTTGCACGGTCTTTATCTACCTTCATAATTACTAATCCGACAATATTCATAATTATAAATAGTATTATTGGACTTATTTTCTCATCCATTCTTTTCTCCTCCTATCAAAAAGGCCATTCTCACAAAAGAGAATGGCCTTTTTTTAAAAACAATTACTTGTTTTGTTGTTGTTTTGCAACGTTTGCTAATTCAGCAAATGCGTTTGCATCACTTACTGCTAATTCAGCAAGCATTTTGCGGTTTACTTCGATACCAGCAAGCTTTAATCCGTGCATTAAACGGCTATATGAAAGACCGTTCATACGAGCTGCTGCGTTGATACGAGTAATCCAAAGTTTACGGAAGTCGCGCTTCTTCTGGCGACGATCGCGGTATGCGTACATTAATGATTTCATAACCTGTTGGTTAGCTACTTTGTATAATGTATGTTTTGAACCATAATAACCTTTTGCTAATTTAAGAACCTTTTTACGACGCTTGCGCGTAACTGTACCGCCTTTAACACGTGGCATGAATTTTTCCTCCTATATCAATCGTTTAACGATTATTTAAGATTTGTTAATAAGAAACGAATGCGTTTGAAATCCCCTTTAGAAACAAGAGATGCTTTACGATGCTTACGCTTCGCTTTTGTAGATTTGTTTGCAAATAAGTGGCTAGTATAAGCGTGAGAACGCTTCAGTTTACCAGAACCAGTCTTTTTGAAACGCTTTGCAGCGCCGCGGTGAGTTTTCATTTTTGGCATTGGGATAGTCCTCCTTATTACTTTTCAGTTTTAGGTGCTAGAACGAGGAACATACTCCGTCCATCCATTTTTGGATGTGACTCGATAGTTGAAACTTCCTTGCACTCTAGAGCAAAACGGTCTAATACTCTTTGACCGATTTCTTTATGTGTAATCGCCCGACCCTTAAAACGGATTGAAGCTTTTACTTTGTCGCCTTTTTCCAAGAACTTAATCGCATTACGAAGTTTTGTATTAAAGTCATGCTCATCAATCGTTGGGCTTAGACGAACTTCTTTAGTAGTAATGATCTTTTGATTCTTACGAGCCTCTTTTTCTTTCTTTTGAGCCTCGAACTTAAATTTGCCGTAGTCCATAATTCGGGCTACCGGAGGCTTTGCATTTGGTGCTACTAGTACCACATCAAGATTCACTCGTGCGGCAATCTCCAGCGCTTCAAATTTGGTTTTGATCCCCAATTGTTCGCCGTTTTGATCAATCAGGCGAACTTCGCGTGCGCGAATGCCCTCATTTAACAACATGTCTTTGCTAATAATTAGCCACCTCCAAGGATTATCACGAATACAACGTCCGGGTCAAGAAACACTTACTAATTGACACATATGTTGAATCGGCAAGTATTGAAACTTTGTTTTACAATAAAAAAAGTGTGGATGTATACACCCACACTTTACAGAACATAAGTAATAAAACAAAAAGTTCAGTAAACCTGCCAACTGCCAATCGCGTCAATCAGGTGAGAAGCGGGTGCTTCTTCTTTTCCCTTGTATTTTGTATTCAGTTTTCACTTTAGTAACTATACCATAAGGAAAGACATGATGTCAAACAACTACTTTCTTTGACAACGAAGAATAGTTTACCAAGAATCTATGAATATTTCAATAGGAACTTTTTTCTTTTTCAAAAAATAAAAGAGAGGAGATCCTCCCTTTTATGAAATTAACCTTTTTTCACTTCTGTTTGGATGGCAGATAAAAACTCTGAGAACGGCTCAGTTACTGACTTTTGCTCACCATATTTACGAACATTTACCGCTTTTTCTTCTACTTCCTTGTCACCGACAACAAGCATATATGGTATTTTTTGCATTTGGGCTTCCCTTATCTTATAACCGATTTTTTCATCACGGCTATCAATCTCAACTCGGAAGCCCTCATTTTGAAGTTGTTCCTTCACTTGGAGAGCATAGTCTAAATGAGCTCCTGGTGAAACAGGAATCACTTGAACTTGAACTGGTGCCAGCCAAGTTGGGAATGCCCCTTTGTACTCTTCAATCAAGAAGGCAACAAAACGCTCCATTGTTGATACAACACCACGATGGATAACGACAGGACGATGTTGTTTTCCATCTTCACCAACATATGTTAAATCAAATCTTTCTGGTAACAAGAAGTCTAACTGCACAGTAGAAAGCGTTTCTTCCTTACCTAAAGCTGTTTTTACTTGAACATCTAATTTAGGACCGTAGAAAGCGGCTTCGCCTTCAGCCTCATAATAGTCAAGACCAAGGTCATCCATTGCATCTTTCAACATGCTTTGTGCTTTTTCCCACATTGCATCATCGTCGAAGTACTTTTCAGTATCCTGAGGATCACGGTAGGAAAGGCGGAAACTATAGTCATTAAGATTAAAGTCTTTATAAACCGCTAACACAAGATTAACAACCCGCTTGAATTCGTCTTTAATTTGGTCAGGACGGACAAAAATATGAGCATCATTTAATGTCATTCCACGAACACGCTGCAGTCCTGATAGTGCACCGGACATTTCATAACGGTGCATTGTTCCAAGTTCAGCAATACGGATTGGAAGTTCACGGTAGCTATGAATGCTATTTTTGTAAACCATCATATGGTGTGGACAATTCATTGGTCTCAAAACAAGCTGTTCATTATCCATATCCATTACAGGGAACATATCCTCTTGATAGTGATCCCAGTGACCAGATGTTTTATATAAATCGACACTTCCCATGATTGGTGTATAAACATGGTCATAGCCAAGGCGTTGTTCTTTGTCAACAATGTAACGCTCCACAACACGGCGGATTGTTGCGCCTTTTGGTAGCCATAATGGTAAACCTTGCCCAACTAATTGGTTGTTAGTGAATAAACCTAACTCTTTACCAATCTTACGATGATCACGTTCTTTCGCCTCTTCAAGCAGGCGAAGGTGCTCTGCCAAATCCTCTTTTTTGAAGAAAGCTGTTCCATAGATACGCTGAAGCATTTTATTTTTGCTGTCTCCACGCCAGTAAGCGCCTGCAATGCTCAACAACTTAAATTCTTTAATCTTTCCAGTTGAAGGTACATGAACACCACGGCAAAGGTCGAAGAATTCGCCTTGCTCATAAATTGTAACTGTTTCCTCATCTGGAATCGCCTCGATTAGTTCAAGCTTGTAAGGGTCTCCGGCTTCTTTAAATAACTGTACCGCTTCCGCTCTACTTACTTCTTTACGTACAATCTCAAGGTTTTCATTAATGACTCTTGTCATTTCTTTTTCGATTTTTACTAAGTCATCAGGGGAAATGGATTCCTCAAGATCGATGTCGTAGTAAAAGCCGCCTTCAATGACAGGTCCTACCCCAAGATTTACATTTGGATAAAGTCTTTTGACAGCCTGTGCCATTAAATGGGCTGTGCTATGACGCAGGATTTCTAATGCATCTTTTGACTCAGGTACAACGATTTCTATTGTTCCGTCTTCAAGGATTGGACGGCGAAGATCGAATAATTGACCATTCCATTTACCTGCAATTGCCTTTTTCTTTAGGCCTGGGCTGATGGATGCGGCAATATCTTCCGTTGTTGTTCCAACTGGAAACTCCTTAACTGCTCCATCTGGAAACGAAATTTTAACAACGTCTGACATGGCAATTCCTCCTTTTAGTTAAGCGTTTTATAAAAAATAAAAAAACCCGTCCCTGGAAAAGGGACGAGTTTGATAAACACGTGGTTCCACCCAATTTTTCATTTTTAAAAATTATATTAAAAATGACTTTAGGACAAGGTAACGGTTGTTGCCGTCAGCAATTACTAACTACATGTAATATGAGTGTTCACTGCCGAAGTTTAAAGGTGGTAAGTAACTGTCCGTGCTAGGAGGCTTTCAGCCGTGTCCTCCCTCTCTGGTAACCGTAACAATCTACTGTTGTCCTTATCATTACTGCTGCAAAATATAATATTATATGTAGGTATTATAAAAGCTATATTTTGAAAAATCAAGGGACATTCACTCTGGCTTAATAATTTTTTTAGTAATTTAGGCCCTGTTTTCATTTGCAGCAGTATTAATTTGCTTCTCCAACTGTGTATTTCGTAATCCATTGTAAGATTTAATGGTTACTCTCTCTTCGAAAATATTTTTTATCGTTCGAACGAGTGGTGCTTCAGGATCGTTTGTATAAATCAAAATAATTCTTGGTGCAATCGATAATAATGGAGCAATCGAGGCAGAGTCAACATAGATCGGATGATTAAACAATAACTTTCGGTCAATCATCTTCGTTAACTCACCACGCTTTATTTCTTGAAAAGTTTCATTATAAAAAGTAATTTCCTCATCAAATAATAAATGGAGAGACTCAATTTTTGGCTCCCGATTCGCTAAAAACTCCCGAAGTGTTTGTACAAACATTTGATACTCCTGCTCCATTTTATACTCATCAATTGAAATTTCCACATAGCTTTCCAGCATTTGCAGGTACGGACGCAGGCGAAATTTATAAAATGAATCAAAAGAAAATGGAACATGATTAAGAAAAACCTCGTCAACTGCCTGTTTTAGTTTGGGCTCTTCAGTGTTTTCTTTTAACAATAGTGCAAGTTCCTCACGCTGGCCCTCTAGAACGGAATAGATTATCTCAATGATTTGCTGCTGCTCTTCTGGGTCCTCATAATAATACCTCTCCTTCAACATCTCACGAAACCAATCATCACGTTTAATTTTAATAATAAACTCATAAAACGCCTTTTTAATATTATCAAATATTGCTTGTGATACGGTGTTATCAATTATTTTTACTATATGTCGATCTTCTAAAAGAAGAATATCATCATTATTCAAATTACCTCGTAAGCACTCCAGCAAGTGGGAATAAAACCGTTTCGCATCCAGCTTGCTTTGGAAGATGATTTCTGCCAACCAAATCCCCCCTATCAGCCATATTCTCTGTTTTACTATTTATATGGGGGACTTGGCCAAAATAGAAGTTAAGCATTGGCAGCTTTTTCATTATTATAAAAAAAATATGAGGACTACCGACAATAATCGGTAGTCCTCACTTTTTCATTCGTATTTAGTGCCTGCGATTTGGTCCATCTACCATCACCGGTTCACTTAAGCTTCTGATTCTTTCCATGATTCTGCTAGCTTTCATTTTTTCTTCTTCTCCACGCTGACTATAGGTTAAGTGATGCTCCAATCCCTTAAAGTCAAAATTCGAGGTGAAAAAGGTCGGTAGCTTTTCAAGCATCCGGAATTGGAGGATTGGCCCCAATATTTCGTCCCTAGTCCAGCTTGAAACAGCTTCTGCACCGATATCATCCAGCATTAATACTTGCTCTTTCTTTAAGGCTTCAAGTTTCTCATTTAATGTAGAGTCACCTATCGCACTTTTCATTTCTCGTAAGAGTTCAGGAACATACACAATCATCGAAGAGATTTGTTTTTTAGCCAACTCGTTTGCTATTGCACCTAACAGATAGGACTTACCAACACCAAATTTACCGTAAAGGTATAAACCCTTTGGCTTTAAGCCTGCCTCATAATTCATTAAAAAAGTGGCCGCCTGATCTCCAGCTTCCAGTCTCCCGCTATCCCCCTCGAAATCCTCAAACGTAGCTTCAATGATGTCTCTAGGTACGTATAAGCTTTTAATGAGCTTTTGATTCTTTTTCTTTTCGTCAGACATGATCTTTTTCGGACAGCGCTTATATACCACATCAATGGAGTTTCGTGTTAATACCAAATCAGGGTGATATCCCTTCATGAAATTAATACAACCCTCAAGACTTGGACAGCGGTCGCAATCCTTACTTTGCTGGGTATATTCATAAAGCTTTGTCATACTCTTATCAATTAAGGCCTGGTCTACTTCATCTTGATGTTTGGCTAAAAAGGCAATAATATCAGGATGATTTAAAACTTCAGCACGTTGTTGCTCATAACGTTTCTGAAAGCTTTCATTTGAGGCTAATCGCTTCAGAGTTCTATTTATCTTTTCCAATCTATTCACCACCTATTTTCTAAAGGCCTTTAACTTTTCTTCCATCGCTCGCTTCTTCTCTTCAATCTCTGTGTTATTTTTATTTGTTGTATCCTTAACCACATCGTTCGTATGATCTTCAAACCAATCAGGTAAAACCTCCGTACGGATCGGCTTATACTTAGACGTTTTCCCGGTTGTTTTTCTTTTTTCCGCGTTACTGGTACTCCGCACTTCTTCTCTCGCAAGTTCCATTGCTGCTTTCACTGTCTTAATTTCCTTCCGAGCCCAATGACTAGCAATTTTCTCAACAAATCCTTTTGTGAATTTCATATTGTTTTTTTTCATTACAAAGTCAACTAGCACATTCACTACGCCAGGCAATAGCTTATACTTTATCATGACTTCTTCAAGTATCTTTATATCGGAATCAGCAGCTTCAGCGCCTCCCGACAAACTTTTAAACACTTCAAGTGGAGAAGTAGTTTCATAATACCTGATTA
>JAQSXG010000251.1 GCA_029256785.1 Neobacillus sp. | reverse complement strand
TATTGTTGCGCCTTCAACAGGAGCAATCTTCCAGTTGTTATCAGCAGTTGCGTTTACAACACCTTGAGTCTTAATGTAATCCATTAGAAGCTCACGGTTTTCATACGGAGAATCAATCACAACTTCTGCACCCTTTATTGGGAAGCCGCCGCCACCAGTAGCACGATAGTTGTTTGTTGCAACGATAAATACTTGATCGTCTGCAATTGGTGTTCCATCCATCATTGTAAAGTTAATAATACGATGGGAATCAGCATTTTCAATTACTCCAGTTTCCCAATTGTATCTTCTGTCTTTCGTTACATCGACTTGATATTTAATACCGTCAATAACATCAAAGTTATACGGACGGAAGTCATAGTCAAGTAATTCTTGGTTACCCGCTACATTTGGATTAATCTTTTTGAATTGTGATGCAGACATTTCTAACCATTCTTTTACTTTAGCACCAGTTAATTTAATAGCTTTTAAAGTATTATTGAATAAGTACAAATCGTTTGCACTCTTAATCGAAAGTTCACCTTTAGCGATATTCGTGAAGTCACCAACACCACCGCGGCCGCCTTTGAAAGGTGCTGCAGCAGATATAACAGGATAGCCTTTAAGTTCAGGACTCTTCGTATTGATCCAGTTATTCACATACTCAATCTGTGCATTGTTTACTACTTGAACAGATGGATCATCCATTACACGTGAGAAAAAGCTATGCATAGGTGTAACGGTTTCGCCAATTTTCCCACGTACATAGTCAAGTGTGCCTTGGTGTTCAACTGCAACTGCTTTGACTATTTCAGCATCAACACCCGTTTCATTTGTTACAGGGCGATTAACTGACTTAGAGTTTGTTTTATCAACAGTCCATTTTCCTTTATCATCTTGAACTAAAGCTAAATCAAGTACACCTAGGTTATTTCCCCAGAATCCAGCTTCAACCGCTTGAGTGCCGTTGATTTTTCCATTAACATTATCAATCCCCTTGACACCATTGAAGGATTTGTCGCCAGGGAAGTTTAAGTGAGCATGGCCAAAAAGCATGGCATCGATGCCTTCTACTTTGGTTAAATCATAAACAGCATTTTCTGCTTCTTCTTGTCCTTCAGCAGTAATGTCACAACCAGAGTGTGCAATTGCCACGATTACTTCAGCGCCAGCTGCTTTCATTTCAGGAATAAATTTGTTAGCTTGTGAAACAATATCCTTTGCAATCACTTTTCCAGTCAGGTTATCCTTATCCCACTGCATAATTTGCGGTGGTGCAAAACCAATAACGCCAACCTTGACCTTCGATGCTTTTCCTTGCGCATCAACAATGTCTTTTTCGATAATTTTGTAAGGAGTGAAGTAGTTTACATCATTGTCAGGGTTATTATCTTTATCATCACGGTAAATGTTAGCGTTTACAACAGCATGGTCTGCTTCCTGTAAAACATCGTCCAAATACTCCAAACCATAGTTAAATTCATGGTTACCGACGATACCTGCATCGTATTTTAAGTAATTCATTGCTTTAAAAATTGGATGTGTTGCATCTGGAGCTAATTTGTGTTCCCCTCTAGCTACATAATCTGCAAGCGGGTTACCTTGGATTGTATCACCAGCATCAAATAGCATGCTGTTAGGCTGCTCAGCTCTAGCTTGTTGAATCAAGCTAGCTGTCTTTGCTAAACCATAATTGATCCCTTTGTCTGTGTCTTGGTAGTAATCATACGGCATTACATTTGAATGGAGATCAGTAGTCTCCAAGATACGAAGAGTTGCAGTATTTGCAGTTCCTTCGGCCTTAGCTGTACCTGGGAATACATTTAATGGAACAACTGTAAGCGCTAACGCAGCTGCTAGTGATCCATTTAGCATTCGCCTTTTCATATTTCTTTTAATCTTTCTTTTCAACACTTTTTCCGCCCTTCGACAAAAAATTTTGTATTGCATAAATTATTTTACTAGTTAATTTACTAGAATAATAGTACCTTTTGAATATTTTTTCTTTTTTTTGGAAGCATCTCGTCGAATCCTGCTAAATTATATACTTTAAAGCAGAAAAAAACCTTTAAAACACGTATGTTTTAAAGGTTTTCTACTAATCTACTACTATCGGTTTTTGACATTAACCGGTCGGAGTCCTTTCATGAACTTCAACAGTGGTTGATAATCCTCACGAATGAGTCCAATCTTTTCAACAATCACTTCAATCGTTACTAAGAGAGCCAAGATAATAATTAACGATCCCCAAACAGTGGATTGTGAGAATATGAACGCAGCAAGACCAAATACGGCAGCCATCGCATAAATCAACAATACCGCTTGTTTATGTGAAAAACCTGTTCTCATTAAGCAATGATGAAGATGAGATTTATCTGGAGCCGAAAGCGGTTGTTTATTAACTAGTCTACGAATAATCGCAAAAAATGTATCAGAAATCGGTACACCTAAAATGATGATTGGAATAACAAATGAGATAAATGCTACATTTTTAAACCCTAGGAGTGATAATACACCAATCATAAATCCTAAAAACAGTGCACCGGTATCACCCATAAAAATTTTTGCTGGATGAAAGTTGTAACCAAGAAAACCAATGGTTGAAACAGCTAGAATTAAAGCGATCACCAATACATAAACGTTCCCCATTACTGCCGCCATTCCAGCAATAGTCAGAAGTGCAATTGATGACACACCTGCTGCCAACCCATCTAATCCATCAATTAAATTGATAGCATTGGTAATACCAATAATCCAAATCATTGTAATTGGGATGCTAAAAATACCAAAATCTATTTTACCGCCAAATGGTAGATTAATAAATTGCACACTAATATCGCCCATAACAACAACAATTAAGGCCGCAATTATTTGTCCGCCAAGCTTAACCTTGGGGGATATTTCTTTTATATCGTCAACTATTCCAGTAAGAAGAATAATAATACTTCCTAAGACAATTGGCAGATGATACGAACTTTCAGGTTTTATTATTAATATACCAATGATAAAACTTATGAATATAGCAAGTCCGCCTAATCTCGGCATCACATTCTGGTGAACCTTCCGATGGTTTGGACTGTCTGTGGCTCCAATTTTAAATGCTAACTTTTTCACAACGGGTGTGAGGAGAATAGCGGCCAAAAAACAAACAATTAGTGTAACGTAAAACATACAGCGCCTCCGAATTCATAATCCGTTCCTGTCACGATTTCTACAAATAAACAGGGTGGATTGTGGTGTGAATTTTTTAAGCCTATTATCCTCTAGGATTATAGCACAGACACATACAGAATGAAATAGATTTTTAGTGACTGTATCGTTTGCATACAATGTAGACACCCTTCACGAAAGTAGATATCACACTGAATTATACTGGTTTGTAACTCTGCTCTAATAAAAAAGACGGATTTGAATGTGAAAGGTTTCATTCCTTTTAAAAAATTACAATGAGTGCTTAAGTTGAAAGTAAGATACTAATATCAATTGAAAAAAAACAAAGACACTCAGCTAATTTGAGCGTCTCTCAGGTTGAAATGTCTTAATCAAATGGAAGGTAGTCTTTACTGCTTAATTTCTTTAGGTACTCCACTAGCGAAACCCTTAACTCTTCTCTTTCTAATGCAAATTCAATTGTTGCTTGTAGGAAGCCGAACTTATCGCCTACATCATACCGAATACCGTCAAAGGCATATGCTAATACTTTTTCATTCACAGCCATTTTTCTCAAAGCGTCTGTTAACTGAATTTCACCGCCATACCCAGCTTCAACTTCTTCTAAGTATGTAAAAATTCCTGGATTTAAGATGTACCTTCCCATGATTGCAAAGTTTGAAGGGGGATTTTCTCTCGGCTTCTCAACCATGTCTTTTACTTCAACAATATTATTTGAAACATTTTCACTTTTAGGTGTGATTACTCCATATTTATGAAGCTCTTCATCAGGCATCAGCTTTGTACCAATAACACTGCATCCATATTCTTGGTGAACATCGATTAATTGTTTTAGACATGGTTTATCACTTTTTACAATGTCATCACCTAATAGGACAGCAAATGGTTCATTACCAATAAATCTTCTAGCACAATATACAGCATGACCAAGACCTAATGGTTTTTTCTGTCTGATATAATGAATATTTACCATTGTGGAGATTTCCTTAACCATAGTAAGAAGCTCTTGTTTATCTTTTCCCGCTAACTCTAACTCCAATTCAATGGAATAGTCAAAATGATCCTCAATCGCACGCTTATTTCTTCCCGTAACAATAATAATATCCTCAATACCTGCAGCAACTGCCTCTTCAACAATATATTGAATCGTAGGCTTATCAACAATGGGGAGCATCTCTTTCGGTTGTGCCTTAGTCGCAGGAAGAAATCTTGTACCTAATCCTGCTGCAGGTATCACTGCTTTTTTAATTGACATTACACCTACTCCTTTACTTCTTGATTACGTGGCCAAGGTATATTACTACCTTACTTCTCTTGCCAGTTTGCCATTGTAAAGAGAGATAACACGTTCTATCATGATGTTTTGGTCATTTTCCATAGCCTTTTCTAAGCCATTTGCAATAAGCATATTTTTGACATTTTCGGAAGTTAACACTTGTTGAATCCCATTTTTTAACGATTCTGCATTCCCTGCTTCGACAAGTATTCCATTCTCTTGTCCGAGCAGATATTTAAGTCCACCTACATTCGTTCCCACCACTGGTGTTCCACATGCCATCGCTTCTAATGCTACAAGTCCAAATCCTTCAATATGAGAGGGTAGAACAAACACCTCCGCAGCTGCCATCCATCGTGCTACTTCCCCTTGGTTTTTTGTACCAAGAAAATGGATGCACTCCGTTAGGTTCTTATTTCCAATGAGTGTCTTCAGTTCTTGAAAGTATGATTGGTCTTTATCTGATCCAAGCACAAATAACTCAATATCTTGATTGTTGCTTTTTAGCATGGCTAAGGCATCCACAAATTCATTTAATCCTTTTTGTTCAACGATATTTCCAACAAAAAGGAGCGGGATCGTCTTATTGGATATACCACACCAATCACGTGCTTGAGTTTTATCAATATTTTTAAACACCTCAAGATTAACTCCCATATTAATGAGAGAAAGTTTTTCTTGAGGAACGTCAAATTCATTTTCGAGCGTCCTATATAATTCTTGCCCGACAGCTATGACGTGGTCCGCATCCTTTAAGATACTTTTGGTGGAGGAATAAATACGGCTATTTTTCTTAACCATTTTATCAATATCGCCTCCATGGGCAGTAACAATAAACCGAGCTCCATATATTTTTTTATACCACTTTGCCAGATAGCCACTTGGGAATACATAATGAGCGTGAACAACTGAAGTTGCTCTTCCCTTAAAAATCAAATGAAACAGAAAAGTCATCATCCATTTTCCATACTTACGGATTAAGTTCAATTTGCCTTTATTGGGATTGTCAATGGCAATCACATCAACATCTAGCCCCTTGTTTTGAAGTGCCTCCACTTGATTTTTTACAAAAATCCCAAAGCTCTTATGTTCACTCGTTGGGTACATATTAGAAATGACTGTTACTTTGTTTTTTTTCATGTTTTCTCCTATATATTGCTGATATCTACATTTTTATTCTTCATACTATACCATGATTATAACGAAAAACATAAATCAAAGTTACATAATCGTTGTTTTTTAACCATAGTTGACATTCTTCTACAATTTAAGCGCCAAATATTTGTTTTCCTGTCAATATGTTATAATAATTTCGGTATTTTATTTCATTCTGGAGGTTCAAACTTTGTTATTTAATTCCTATGTATTCTTACTTGTCTTCTTTCCAATTGTATTTGCTGGATATTTCCTGCTTCTAAAATTAAAAAACAAAAGTATCGCAAAAATCTTCTTTGTTCTTGCCAATCTATATTTTTATAGTTTTTGGAATATAAAGTATTTACCTATCATTCTTGGTTCGATCGCTATAAACTTTACGATGGCCACTATCCTAAATAAATTGGAAAATCCGCGTGTAAAAAGAGTCTTTTTAACGATAGGAATCATTTTTAACATTGGATTACTTGGCTATTATAAATATTTTGATTTTTTTATAACGAATATTAATACAGTTTTTTCAGCGAATTTATCGTTGTTAAACCTGGCATTGCCGTTAGCAATAAGCTTCTTCACCTTTCAACAGATTGCCTATTTGGTTGATACATACCGAGAAGGAACAAAAGAGTATACTTTGTTAGATTATGCATTCTTTGTAACCTTCTTCCCTCATTTAATTGCGGGCCCTATTGTTCACCATAGGGAAATTATTGACCAACTACGCGATGGCTCTAATTACAAAATAAAAACGGACAATCTATCATCAGGATTATATATTTTTGCTATTGGACTTTTTAAAAAAGTTATTATCGCTGATACATTTGCACAATGGGCAAATCTTGGATATAACAACATCGGTTCTTTATCATTGTTTGATAGTTGGATTACAACCTTGGCCTACACCTTCCAATTGTATTTTGATTTTAGCGGCTATTGTGATATGGCCATCGGCTTAGGTCTGTTGTTCAATATTAAGCTACCAATTAACTTTAATTCTCCTTATAAAGCATTAGATATACAAGATTTCTGGAGAAGGTGGCATATGACCTTAGGCCGCTTCTTTACTCACTATCTTTATATCCCTTTGGGTGGAAGCCGAAAAGGGGACGCTAGGACCTATTTTAATACTTTTTTCATT
>JAQSXG010000250.1 GCA_029256785.1 Neobacillus sp. | reverse complement strand
GATAAATTTGCTTAAGATGTCGGAAGAGGATGTCTTGAGTCATAATTTTAGTGTTAGTTTTGTAGCCTCGATCTGGAAAATTTTCTCTTCATTGTTTTCAGGTTCATGTCTTAGAGTATATCGTTCTGAAGATTTCCAAGACCCTTATCTTTTTTTCTCGAAGATCTCCAGTGAATGTGTGACGATACTAGAAATAGTTCCATCAGTATTAAATTCCTACTTAGAAATGATTGATCGTGGGTTTAAAAAAATTAGTTTGGAGAACATAAGAGGGATTCTTCTAACCGGAGAGAGAGTAAGTACTCGATTAGTTAACCAATTTCAAAAAGAATATTCTAATATTTTAATAAATGCGTACGGACAAAGTGAATGTTCAGATGATACTTTGCACTACATAATATCTAATGGATGTGGAAACAAAAATATTCCTATTGGTAATCCGTCGTTTAATACAAAAGTATACGTTTTAAATAAGCAACTTCGGTTGCAACCAATAGGTTTTCCTGGTGATCTTTACATTTCGGGTGATTGTCTTTCGTTGGGTTATCTAAATGACCCTGAAAAAACAAATCAAATGTTTATTGAGAATATTTTTGAAAAAGGAAAAATGATGTTTAAGACCGGTGACATTGCACGTGTTACAATAGAAGGATTTATAGAATATATCGGTCGTTCCGACCACCAAGTGAAGGTTCGGGGGAATAGGGTTGAATTAGGAGAGATTGAATCTTGTATATTAGCTTTGGAGAATATCAAAGATGTTCGAGTTGTAGTGACAAACAGAGCAGATGAAGATTATCTAACAGCATTTGTTACGCTAGTAGATAAAAAAAGTAAAACTCTAGAAAACATTCGGGAGAATTTATCCATAGTATTACCGAATTACATGATTCCTTCACATTTCATACCTTTAGATCATTTTCCATTACTTCCGAATGGCAAAGTTAATCGTATTGCACTGCAAAATTTTTCATTCAATGAAACAAGAGAAATAGAGATGCCTAAAGACAATGTTGAACAAGTCGTAGCAAATATTGCACAAGATTTATTCAATTTAAATGTTATTAGTCTTAATGATAATTTTATTGATTTGGGGGGGCATTCTTTAAAAGCCACGTTATTTTTGCATTTGTTACAAAAGGAGTTCAATGTAAAAATAGGTATTGCTCAATTTTTTGGCGCTAAAGATCTTCGTGAATTAGCTGAAATTGTGAAACGCGCTTCCAAAATTCGGAATAAATCTATTAGTGTTTATCAAAATGAACACGAAAATTACCCTCTTTCACCAGCTCAAAAAAGATTGTTTGTTCTAAGCAATTATGAGGGTATAGGATTAGCGTATAATTTACCATTGGCATGGATAGTACATGGGGATATTGAATTAACAAAACTACAGAATTCGATAGATCAAATTGTTTTACGTCAAAGCTCGCTCCGAACCACAGTTCAATTAGAAGATGGGGTTCCTTATCAGAAGACCAATAATAATTTTAAAGTAAGAATAGAAACTATTGAGAATGAGTCTAAAGATACAAAGATAGACGAAATAATTAACAGTTTTATTAAACAGATTGATTTATATAAGTTACCATGATTTAGAGTTGGTTTAGCTAAGCTTATGGAAAATCAATATTTGTTAATATTCGATATTCATCATATCATTGCTGATGGCATGTCTGCAGATATCTTAATTAAACAAATTTTAGATGTATACTTTGGTAATCCAACGGTATTACCAAGGCTTCAATATAAGGACTATAGTAGTTGGGTTAATGATAAATTAAGTTCAGTTGAAATTAGATCGCAAGAAAAATATTGGTTAGATTTATTTAAACAAGACATCCCTGTATTGAATCTTAGAACGGACTTCCCAAGGCCAAGCGTACAAAGTTTCAATGGGACAAGTTGCGTTCAAGTATTAGATAAGTCATTAACTAAAAACTTGTATGACTTCGCATCTAGTAACGGAGTCACGCTATTCATGCTATTATTTGCATCATACTTTGTTTTATTAAATAAGTATACCTCTCAAGAAGACATTATAGTAGGCACTGTGTTTTCTGGAAGAACAGACGTAGATTTACAAAATTTGGTTGGTATGTTTGTTAATACCGTTCCTATCCGGAGCTATCCTCAAAAAGAAAAAACATTTTTTCAATTTCTAAATGAGGTAAGCGCATTAACCCTTAGTGCTATGGATAGCCAAGAATTTCCTTTTGAAAAAATAATGGAGAAGATTAATTTCAAAAGGGACATGAGTAGAAATCCCCTATTCGATACGATGTTTGTAATGCAGAATACTGACAACCAACTAATATCAAGTTGTGACTTAACTGTTACACCGTATTTCTTTAACCAAGATGTAGCGAAATTTGATCTAACAATCGAGTTTACGGAATTTAATGGTGATCTTCAGTTGAGAATTGAATACTGTACGGAGCTATTTAAGAAAGAAACTATCGAGAATCTAGCTATGCATTATATTGAATTATTGAACCACATCATCGAAAACCCTGGAAAGCAAATTAGAGATCTAAATATTCTCTCGCAAGTTGAACAGAATCAAATCTTACATGATTTTAATAGTACTGATGCTGCTTTTCCTAATGATGTTGTCCTGCATTCTGTGTTTGAAAAACAGGTAGAGTTGTATCCGACAAATGTTGCGGTTGTCATTGATGATACGCAAGTAACTTTTCATGAGTTGAACCTCAGGGCTAATCAATTAGCGCATTTGATTAGAAGCTATGGTATAAAGCCAGATGATATTGTTGCTTTATTGTTTGAACGTTCAATAGATATGATAGTTGCTATATTAGCTACTTTGAAATCCGGAGCTGCCTATTTACCAATTGACCCTGACTATCCTATTGAAAGAATAAATTATATGCTAGAGGATAGCGGAAGTAAAATATTGGTTAGCAGTTCTGTATATTTCCCCCAAGACATCATGTTTGGAGGCACGACTATTTTTACTGATGAAGAAAGGGTTTACTCGCAGTCGATTGAAAATCTAGTATCAATAAATAAATCAACTGATCTTGCTTATATAATATATACATCCGGTTCGACTGGTAAGCCCAAAGGAGTAATGATTGAGCATAAGAATGTTATTAGGCTCTTAATAAATGATAAAGATTTGTTTGACTTTAGTAACTTAGATGTTTGGACAATGTTTCATTCCTATTGTTTTGATTTTTCCGTTTGGGAAATGTATGGGGCCCTTCTCTATGGAGGGAAATTAGTGATTGTTCCTAAATACACTACTAGAGAGCCTAGGAGCTTCTTGGAATTGTTAGATCGTCAAAAAGTAACAATTTTAAATCAGACCCCTACAGCTTTTTATAACTTAATTAAAGAGCATAAAGAAATTCCAAGAAATTATTTGCGCGTTAGAAAAGTAATATTCGGTGGGGAAGCCTTAGCTCCGATTCAACTTAAGCCATGGTACCAGATGTATCCAGATACAATGCTGATTAACATGTACGGAATTACTGAAACCACTGTTCATGTGACATACAAAGAGATCTCTAATTCCGATATGCATAGCAACTTAAGTAATATCGGCAAACCGATTCCAACTCTAAAAACTTATATAGTTGATGAAAATTGTTGCTTGCTCCCTAAAGGAGTCCCTGGTGAATTAGTTATTAGTGGAGAGGGGCTCGCGCGTGGCTACTTAAATCGTCCTGAATTAACAGATGAAAGATTTATAAATTGCCCGTTCAATATTGGTGAAAGGATCTATAGATCTGGAGATTTAGCAAGATGGTTACCTGACGGTAATATTGAATATTTAGGGCGTATTGATCACCAAGTTAAAATTAGAGGTTATAGAATCGAACTCGGTGAAATTGAAACATTGCTGTTAAAGTATCCAAAAATAGTCGATGTAAAAGTAATTGACAAAGTAGATGAGACGGGAGCGAAGTATCTGTGTGCATATTATGTTGCAGATGCAGAGATTAAAACATTGGATCTTAGGAATTATTTGAATGGCATGCTCCCGGCGTATATGATACCAAGTTATTTTGTACAACTTGACAAATTACCTCTTACATCAAACGGTAAAGTCGACCGAGCATCGTTGCCATCGCCAAAAAATATTTTGAATAACACTACATTTGTTGCTCCTCGGACAAAGATTGAAGCCTGTATGGTGAAGATTTGGGAAAATGTATTGGGTCAAAAAGAAATCGGTATTGAGGATGACTTCTTCGAAATAGGTGGGGACTCAATTAAAGCTATTCAGATTATAGCTGCACTCCAGAAATATCAATTAAAGTTAACATTGAAAGATTTTTTTGGAAACACTAAAATTAGAAATTTAGCCCCATTTGTATCAAGTGTGCAGAGAGTCTCTGATCAAAATATGATAACAGGTTCTTCACAACTAAGTCCTATACAACACTGGTTTTTTGAAAAAAAACACCAGAACTTTAACCATTGGAACCAATCTGTAATGCTGTATAACAAATCTGGCTTTGTAGAGGAATCATTGATAAAAGCGATATCTAAAATAGTAGAACACCATGACATTCTCAGGGCAATATTTACTGATCAAGGTAGTGAACTAAAACAAATAACTCGCGGTATTGAGCCAAATATATTTGAATACCAATGCTATTCTTTTACTGATCCAAATACTTATCTTGACGATATCCATGCAGCAGTTCAGTTGGCCCATTGCCGGAATGACATCGAAAAAGGTCCACTAGTGCAAGTTCACTTGTTTAGAACTCTTGAAGGAGATCATTTATTTTTATGTATTCATCATTTAGTCGTTGATGGCGTCTCGTGGAGAATACTCCTTGATGACTTAAATTCGGCATATGAGCAAGCTTTAAAGGGTAACTCAGAGATTCACCTACAGGAAAAAACCGATTCATATTTATTTTATTCAGAATACCTTTATAAAATGTTGGAGGACGAGAGTCTACACTTAAATTCGGACTATTGGGTCAGTATAACAAGAACGAATATTACAAAGTTGCCAAAAGATCATATAACCAAAGAAAATAAGCATGAGCAGGCTAACGAAGTAGACAAATCTCTAAGCAAAGAGGAGACAGAGAAACTCTTAAAATCAACTACAAAGATACTCAAGTGTGAGATAAATGACCTTCTTTTAACAGCATTAGGGCTCTCAATATACAATTGGACAAGGCAAACTTCTATTTTATTGAATCTTGAAGGCCATGGTAGGGAGATTTTGTTCGAAGAAGGGCTAAACATATCACGTACTGTAGGATGGTTTACATCAATTTATCCTGTAATTCTTAAAGTCGACGAGCGTCTCGACATAGTAGGTCAACTGAATAGTATTAAGAATTCGCTGAGGGAAATACCACACAAGGGGGTTACCTATGGAATGTTAAAATATCTCCAACATAAGGAGAACGAATATAAAATAGAACCAGAAATTACATTTAATTATTATGGGGAATTTGATCGAAGTTATGAAACAAAATATTTTACTAGATCAAGTATACCGACTGGTCAAAACTTTGCTCCAATTAACACAAGAAACGAATCCTTGGAGTATGAACTTATTGTGATGGATGGACAATTGAATATCAAGATTATATACAACAAATTAGAATTTGAGCAATCCACAGTAAATCATTTATTAAATTGTTTTGTCGAAAAATTAGTTTCATTTAACAAAGTTGCGCAAGATATTATAAGTGGTCAAAAACAATTATTACTTGCAAAAGAAAATCAGAAAAAAGTACTTCAAGGCATATTACCCTTTAATGAGTTATACTATCGTGATTGTTTTTATAATGCCCTTTTCCCTATTTTAGGTCATTTTAAAAAATCAATCTTACCTATCCTTATTAACGACTTTCCAGTTTACAATTATAGCGATGTACAATCTGCAACAAGAATAGGAATTGATTATTATTCGAATAAGCAGCTAGAGCAGGTATTATTTAAAATGGGCATTATTATGAATCCCATACAATGGGAAAGCGAGAACGACGATATTTTAAGTTTAGTGACAACGTTATTGTTGCTTGACAAACCGGTGATCCTTGGTGTGGATTGTTATTATCTTACTGATAGAAGTGATATGTATAACAAAAACCATTGGTCACATACAATCCTAGTTTATGGATTCGATAGTATAAGAAAAGTTTTCAACGTAATAGAACATGATAAAATTAATACTTTAACTTATAAACATAGAGAGATTTCGTATGATGCTTTGGCAAAAGCGTTTGGCGGGTATATAAAAAATTATTATAATCCAAACACTTCACCTGCAATCTACGAATTTTCAGTTCATTCTGGGCAGACGGAAGATTTCAATATGTCGAAACTCATTAGGTTTTACGAACGAAATGTGTTGTCAAGTAGCAATTACATAAATAAAGGACTAAACAGGGATTTACCGCAAATATTAAGTGGGATTTTAAAACAGGTAGGTGATGAGGAAGTAATAAAAAAATGCATAAATGAACTATTATTTATAATTAATGGAATTACTCTTGCTAAAAAAGCAGAAAATTATTTGATTTCCAAGCTAGGGTTAAGCCAGGAATTAATTACAATGCACAATAATTTGGTTGAGTATTGGAGTACGGTAAATGTAGTTTTAGAGAAATATTCAGTCACGGGAAAGTATCGCAGTGAATCGTTTAAGCAATTTCCATTAATACTTGAGAAAGTACAACAAACGGAAATCGATTTTTATTTTCTTCTAACAGAGAATCTAGGTACCTTAAAG
>JAQSXG010000249.1 GCA_029256785.1 Neobacillus sp. | reverse complement strand
CTTTTAGCAATTTCCTCTCTTCATTCCAAATGCCACCTACTATTTTCCTACTGTTGGCCTACATTTGGTTTACTGGAATAGGAGAATAGTAGGCCAACATTAGGTCAGTGGTGCGTCAGCGTGCAAATCAGATCAGGAAAAATAGAAACGAACACAGGAAGTTAGTGCGATTAGCATTATCTAAAATTGTTCATCCTATTTTCGGAACTCATTCGGGAATGCTTCGCCCCTCCTTCGCCGATCACCTTACTTTTCTCCACTCACCCCTACTCTTTCCCTACTGATTATGTAGGGAATAAGTAGAGATTAAGTAGAGAATCTATATGAGCATTCCGAAGATGGTACGGACAAAAGGCGAAGAAATACTGTACAAATACCGAAGCAAACACCAAAAAATAGTACTTAAAAGCCCAATTTTTTGGTATCTCACTTCCCTAACTTTGATTTGATAACATTCCAAAAATAGAACTATTTTCACTATCGTTTATTCTCCGACCCCAGGGGGACTCCGAATCATTTGGAAGAAGAAAAATGCGCCAAAAGATGGGCCCGAAAGATGAAATAACAGATTGAAAGCAATTACTGTCAAATAAAATTAGATATTCTGAATATTGTCGAAGGCGAAATTGAGCGTGTCAAGAATGACCCTAATCCACAGCATCTTGTGCAAAAAGGGTAAATGCAAAAAACAGCCAGTTACAAATATTTTCATTTGATTTTTTTTGGTTTTATATATTTCTAATTAGTTATCGTTTGGTTCATTGCTTCTTGAAGCTGTTTTTCTCTTCCTCTTTTGCCAGTTGTAGCAGACTGATTGGTTCCGTTACCCTGAATCCTCCCATCACATATAACACATCAAGGACACGCAGTATTTTCAGCAGATTTGCAAGGGAGATATTCTCGCCACGTTCTGCAAGGCTGAGTGTAGAGCGGCTTATTGCAGCCCGTGGCTATATATCACCCCTGGTGAGGTTTTGCTCTATGCACTTTGGCCTTAATAAACCCTCCTATTTCTTTTAGAATTGCTTTGTCAATCAATACCGAAACTTATGATAAATCCTTCATAATATCACATTTACCATTATAATGCATTAAATATCATTCAAAAACACAAAAAATAAAAATCACCAATACAAATTTATAAAATATGATATGACATATCACTTAAACATATCGCATTATATTTCATTTATCAACTATTTCTCGCTGGACAAGGAAAGGAACGGCCTGTTTCCTATGCGATTCACAACTTGCGCGATGGTGTACCAGACAATTTATATGCAGTTAGAAATGTTGAACCTAAAAATATCAAGAAAATTCCTAATACAGTCTATGAGCTTCCGATAGAAAAACTATTATCGAACTTGGCCAAAACAGGTAATGCCTTTTCCGAAATACAGGATACAAATGTCAAGTTACGGTATTGTCGCTCCAGTAACCCGAATATAATTATCAACGTCCATCCCTAGGGGTTATTACAAAAGTAATTACCGTCTCTTAACAAAATTCTTACTTTGGATTTTAAAGAAAATTCAAACATCATAATGTAAAAGGTAATTTTCGACTTGAAATTTACCTTTTATTCGTTCTTAATGTAGCTAAAGCCAAATGAGATCTATCTTCTTGTTTTATCACCTAAATTCTCTGCAAATGGAATTAAGATCATAAACTAAATTTTAACAACTCTCTCCATGTAATCAAAAAAACATTTTTCAATAATCTCTATAAAAAGCAATTACAATTTGTTAAATTTATATTACACTAATGTTATTAAATTGTTAAGAATTGTATATCAAAGGATACTATATTGCGTTTTTGACCATTTTATGCTGGCTAACCTACAATCCACAACTTGTAAGGGCGCAACATTATAACTTTGATTTCTATGGTGAAGCCATTAGCTTAGTGGTTGACAAATCTTTCAATCGACCGTTTGATGACAGTCTGAATAGTGATAATATCCAACGTTTTTATCAAGTGTTGAACCAAAGCAAAAATACTGAACTTATTGATTCACTACTGAGATATAAAGAAAAGTATCATTTAAATGATTGGGTTTACTATCAGCTAATTCGCTCTATAGCTCAAAAAATAGCTCCAAAAACAGAAAATTATGCTAGATACACACTATATAAATGGTTCTTAATGGGCAAATCTGGGTTTGATATGCGTTTAGGATTAAGAGATAATCAAATTATTCTGTATGTAAAAAGCAAAGATGACATTTCTGATTTACCTTTCTTTAATCTAAACAACGACAATTACATTTGTTTAAACTATCACGATTATCGTACTATTTTTAACTATAGTGAACCATATAAATTAGTGGAAATCGATATACCAGAAGCAATTAACAGATTTAGTTATAAAGTCACTCGTTTACCTGAGTTCAAACCTGATAGCTATAGTGAAAAGGAAATTGGATTTAAATACCATGGGAAAGCTTATCATTTTAATCTGAAGGTCAACTCAGAAGTCAACGAAATTTTCAGAAATTATCCTATCGTTGATTTCGAAACCTATTTCAATATACCACTAAGCACGCAAACTTATCAGTCCCTTGTCCCTAGACTAAAAGAATATATAGCAAAAATGCCCACTAAAAAAGGTATTGACTACCTAATGCAATTTACAAGATATGCATTTCTATATGAAGACGATCATGAAATTTTTGGTCAGGAAAAACGATTTCCTCCAGAACAGACGTTGCTCAACAACGCAAGTGACTGTGATGACAGGGCCGCTTTATTTTTCTATTTGGTAAAGGAAATCTATAACCTCCCAATGATTGCCCTGCGGTATCCGACCCATGTAACAATTGCCGTGCAATTCAAGAAGCCGGTAGGACAAAGCATACTCTATAACGGAAATTATTATACGATCTGTGAACCGACTCCCCAAGATAAAAACCTAAAAGTCGGTCAACTATCGTTAAAACATCAAAACGAAAAATACGAAGTAGTCTATAATTATTTACCATAAAAAAAGATCCCACCAGGTTACAGTGGGATCTTTCTAAGCTTTATCTATTCTGTTAAAAGTTATAGCTATACCCTATACTAAAGTTACGTCCTGGAATACGTTGCTGATAAATTTGATCGGCAGCTTGAAAAGCTTCATATACGCTAGTACGTTTGCTATCCAAGAGATTGTCCACTTTCAATGAGATTGTGCCAGCTTTCATATTCGTGCCGATTTTTTTAGAAACATTCAGATTTAAAGAATTGAAAGGTTTTGAGTAAACATCTGAATTTCTCGCAAAACCAATAACCTCCAAAGTTCTACCTTGTACATTATAGAAAACTCCAGCTTCTAAGCCTTTACTAGCACTATTATAGGATAAACCTGTATTAATCAAATAAGGGGATTGTCCTTGCAATTGTCTCTTTCTTGAAATTTCCTGTCCTTCACGGGCAAATGATTGCCTTGAGGTATACTCTTCTTCTGTCATTTCAATTTCGGACTTAACCACTGTAACATTCAAGTTTAAACTTAAATTTCTCAACTCTTCCGAGATAAAGCCAAAATTCTTACGTCCTTCAAGTTCCAAACCGATCACTGTTGCTGACGGTGAGTTTTTTGGTGTAATATCTAAAGGTGCCGAATCATTGTAAGCTTGTAGCTCAATCGGATTTTTAAAACCTTTATAGAATCCACTTAATGCAAACATTTGTGCATCTTTAGCGAAAACTTCATAGCGGACATCTATATTATTGATATAAGTTGGAACCAATTCTAAATTTCCCAAAAACCGTATTTGCGTTAATGGATCATAAATTTGAACGACAGATAATTCCTTAAATGATGGTCTTGCTACTGTACGTGAAAAAGATGTTCTTAGATTATGATTAGCATAAGTATTATAGATCAAATTCAACGAGGGAAACAGATCAAATTTATTGATGGTTTTTACCTTATCATATTTCAGCCCATCAACATTCTCCCCTGTAAAAATGGTTGTATAATTTTCACCGCGCAAGCCTACAATAGCTTTCAACTTTTCCATAGGTTTCACTTCCAATGAGGCATAGGCCGCCGCTGTCTGTTGTGACGCTTCAAATGTATTCGAAGCCTGATAGTTACCTCTTACCCAAAAACCTTGGTCTGTAGTAGCGTCATAAACATTTTCAGGGTTTAAGAAACCATTAGGATCACCATTGGTTACATCCTTATTGTTGTTACGGTACTCAATACTATAATTGTTGATACGATAATCTCTCTTTTTATAGCTATACAGACCTCCAAATTTAAACGATGATTCACGCTCGAATAAATTCAACTTTTTGGTAAAGTCTAACTTAGAGACTCCATTGAATTCATCCAAGTATCGCCAAAAACGTATCGGGAGACCTGCGTCGGTATTGACGACATAATTTCCGCTGCTGTTCAACACATAGGTCGTTTGGCGCATGTCTTTGTCATTAACCTTTACCCATGTAGGTGATAATTTCCATTCGGTGATAAAATCTGCGTTCTCATTACTATGCTTACCACTTAACAATAGATTTGTTATGGCACGCTCGGTATACTCCAAGGTATGGCGCATGGTTTCATTGGAGTTCGAAATCTCCGTAGTTTGATTGAAGATTGCCGCTCTCGATTCTCCACTTTGTATACGTAAAGCATTTAATGTATATTTAGATCTAGCCGTCTTATAGTTCAAACCCAACATCCCTGACAATAGCACATTTTGTTCGCCTAAATCGCCTACAGTTGTTTTATCGGCTCTCAGTTCAGGACTATCGTCAGTCTGATTCGGTTTTTGATAGATTCCATTTTGAAAACCTTTATAAAACATGCTTGTACGTTTATAATTCAACAGCCCTATCACACCAAGCTTATCTTCTCCAATCTTAAATTGATTGCTATAATCTATCCCCAAACTTAAGTCAGGCGTATTATTTGATTGACGTCGAGCAGCCATAATAGGGTCAAAAGCACGGGCAACTTGCTCCACGGCTTTTCTATTTTCTGACGTAACTGGGTTTAGAATGTTATAATCCTTTTTAACAGGAAGATTCCGATCTCCATAGTCATACCCTAAGAAATCTGTTTTACTTCCTTTGTAACCAACGAAATCATCTCTAAAATGCGCATTAGGATTATATCCCAGAGATGCAGAAACACCCAGATTCCTTTGTGCCGGAATATCTTTTGTAACAATATCAATCACACCCCCTGTAAAATCAGCAGGTAGCTCGGCAGAAGCTGTTTTCATGACGATAATATTTTCCAATACACCCGTAGGAAATACATCCATCTGAACCGTATTTTTATCCGGATCTAAACCCGGAATATCGACACCATTCAAAATCGATTTTGTATAACGGTCCCCCAGTCCCCGGACATACAAATATTTGCCTTCTTGAACAGACACTCCCGGAACAACCCGTACAGCAGAAGCAATATTGCTTGCTCCTGAACGTTGAATAGCTTGCGAGGACAAACCGTCCATCACGACCCCGGAGCTTTTCTGCATGTTCAAGATTGATTGTTCTGTATTTTTACGAGCGGAAACAGTGATTACCACTTCGTCTATCTTATTATCTGTAGAAGTCAGATTAACATCTACAAGGGCTGACTTTCCAGCCTCAACTTTAATATCTGTAATTTCTTTTTTTTGGTAACCTACATAACTGAAAACAATTTTGTAGGTTCCAGGAGCTACTTCTAATGTATAGTCTCCTTCAAAGTCTGAACTGGTAGCTTGGGGAGCACCGACAATGGCCACACTTACACCCGCTAAAGGAGAATTAGAACCTTCTTCCTTAATGACGCCGGTAATTTTACCATTTTGTGCAAATAATAGGGTTGGAATTACAGTTAAAACAAACAGTAAAACCGAAAATAGCTTGTTCATTAATTTTTGATTGATAGGATTGATGTGTGTATTTTAGGAAAATCCACCTTTCGACTAATTTCTTACTATCGAAAGGTGGATATATGATTTAGATTATTTCAATAAATCACTAGCTTTTGTAAATGTCCAATCAAATGCTGAAACATTGGCACCTACCGTTTGAGCCCCTGCTGTAACAGCGATTGCATTACTTGTAAATTTAGTTGCGTCTATAGCAGTTGTTCCTTTAGATGTTAACAAGTTGGCGATTGTTTTGCCGGTTGGTAATACCATCTCCCATCTTGCTAGAGCTATCTTGCCACCGTTGAATGAAATAATTGATTTCTCATCATTAACATTCACTACATTGCCCTCGGCATTGATGTTACTTACATAAACATTTTCTAATTTACCAGTTGCACCATCACGGAAATCTGCAATTTTTTTACCAGCAAGATTACTCATATTAATCGTGATATTTTTTAAGGTAAAAGCACCTACTGCATTACCTTCAGGACCATCAATTTCAAGTCCTGAATCAGATTTTTCTGTCTGGATCACCAGAGCATTGTCAATTGTTCCTGCGTAAGCTTGGTCAATATCCAAACCGTCATCTTCCTGTCCGTACACAACGACATTTTTCACATTCACTGTACCTCCGAAAAACTCGATTCCGTCATCTTTATTTGAGAAAATCTCAATATTTTCGATAGTTGTGCCGTTACCCACACCACCCAAAGTCAAGCCTTGGATCTCACTATTTGTTGCCACTACAGTTCCACTGTAACGAATTGAGACATATTTCAAAGACCCTGAATTATCAGCAGCATCCGTACCTCCATATTCTCCATAGCTTAATCCGGCAGGAATACCTTCTACATATCCTTTACCTGAAGAC
>JAQSXG010000248.1 GCA_029256785.1 Neobacillus sp. | reverse complement strand
AATTCTTTGCATGTAACCTGATTTCCTAATCAAATAAAAACACTTTGGACACATTCGTCCAAAGTGTTTTTCTATTCTATCCTCTTAATACAGCTCCAGCCTGTTCTTCCAAGGCTTTTAGTACTTGATTATGAACCTTTGTTACTTCTTCATCTGTTAAGGTCCGCTCTGGATCAAGGTATTTCAATGAGAAGGCTATGGATTTTTTCCCTTCCTCCATGCGGTCCCCCTCGTATAAGTCAAAAACAGAGACTTCCCTAAGAAGCTTTCCACCAGCGCTTTGAATAATATCCTTCAATGCTCCTGACACGGTTTCTTTATCTACAACTAGAGCAATATCTCTTGAAATCGATGGGAAACGAGGAATCGCTTCATATCTTAGTGGTGCAGTTCCTTCTTCAAGCACTGCTTGCAATGAAAGCTCGAACACATACGTGTCTTTTAAATCAAGTTCTTTTTGCATTGTTGGATGAACCTGACCAATGAACCCTATTCGCTTCCCATTCAAGTGTATATCTGCTGTTCTGCCTGGATGCAAGTTCTCCACTTGTGCCTGCACAAATGTTACTTGATCAGCAAGGCCTAACATCGTAAACATACCTTCTAAGATACCTTTTAATACATAAAAATCTACTGCCTTTTTCTCACCTTGCCATGAATGGTTATGCCATAATCCCGTGATCGCACCTGCAAGATGTTCTTGTTCCTCCGGTAACACTTCCTTACCGTTTGCTAAAAATACTGCACCCGTTTCATAAACACCAATGCTATCACTTTGACGAGCATTATTATATTTTAATACTTCCAGTAATTGAGGCATGATGCTTAAGCGGAGGATACTGCGATCTTCGCTCATCGGCATTGCCAGACGGATAAAATCGCTGTTCTCCAATGCGAATTGTGCAGCTTTCTCTTCACTCGTTAATGAATACGTTACAGCTTGGTAAAGACCTGCACCTTCTAAGTATTGGCGAACAACACGGCGTTTTTCTTGGTATGCCGATAGCTTTCCAGGTGTAGTTGAACCGATTGGCAGGGTTTTTGGAATATTATCATATCCATAAAGACGCGCAACTTCTTCAATCAAGTCTTCTTCAATTTTGATATCACCACGACGTGTTGGTGCTGTAACAGTAATTACCTCGCCCTCAATGCTAGTCTTAAATTGAAGACGGTCAAAAATATCCGTAACATCCTGAACAGTTAATTCCGTACCGATGACACGATTAATTTTTTCCAAGCTGATTGAGACAACCGCTGGTTCGATCGTTAGTGTATCGACCTCAACCGTACCTTCAAGAACTTCACCATTTGCATACATAGCCATTAAATAAGCTGCGCGCTCACCTGCAGCACGTACACGGTTTGGATCGACTCCCTTTTCAAAACGAGCACTAGCTTCACTTCTTAAACTATGGTCTTTAGAAGCGGTTCTCACCGTACCACCGTTGAAATAGGCTGATTCTAGTAGAACCGTAGTTGTGTCTGAGTTTACCTCAGAATTGGCTCCGCCCATCACACCTGCTAAAGCGATCGGTTCGGTTCCATTAGTAATCACAAGATGCGATGACGTTAACGTACGTTCTGCATCGTCTAAAGTAGTGAATTTTTCCCCATCATGTGCACGACGGACAAGTATTTCTTTTGAACCTAAGCGATCGTAATCGAATGCGTGGAGTGGCTGACCATATTCTAATAAAATGTAGTTCGTAATATCAACGACATTATTATGTGGACGAATGCCAGCAGCCATTAGACGTGTTTGCATCCACATTGGTGCAGGTCCGATTTTTACATTTTTAATTACTTTGGCAGCGTATAAAGGATTGTCCTCATTAGCCTCAACCTTAATCGTGATATAATCAGTTGCTTTTTCAGTAGTAGGCTGCTGGTTGATTTCCGGAAGCTTTACGTCCCTACCAAGAATGGCAGCCACTTCATAGGCCACACCAAGCATGCTTAAGCAATCTGCACGATTAGGTGTCAAACTTAATTCAAGAACCTCATCGTCTCTATTTAACAATTCAAGCGCATTTACGCCAACTTCTGCATCCTGTGGAAAAACAAAAATACCTTCTGAATATTCCTTTGGAACGATTTTGGCTTCCATGCCTAACTCTGTAAGTGAGCAAATCATTCCATTTGACTCTTCTCCACGAAGCTTAGCGCGTTTAATTTTAAAATCACCTGGCAATACGGCACCAACTGTGGCTACGGCAACTTTCTGCCCTTGGGCCACATTAGGTGCACCACAAATAATCTGTACCGGTGCTTCTTGACCGATATCAACAAGACATTTGCTTAATTTATCGGCATTTGGATGTTGTTCACGTTCAAGAACGTGGCCTACAACTACTCCTTTAATGCCTTCGTTAAGAACCTCTACTCCCTCAACTTCAATTCCGCTTTTTGTAATTTTTTCTGCTAATTCTTTTGCTGTTACTCCGGATAAATCTATATAATCCTGGAGCCATTTATATGAAACAAACATGATATGCTCCTCCTTTTATTCGTGTTTAGAAAACTGTTTTAGAAAACGTACATCATTTGTATAGAAATGACGGATGTCATCTACACCGTATTTCAGCATCGCAATCCGCTCTGGTCCCATTCCGAATGCAAAACCGGTATATTTTTTTGAGTCATAGCCAGCCATTTCAAGAACGTTTGGATGGACCATACCTGCTCCAAGAATTTCAATCCAGCCTGTTTTTTTACACACACTACAACCTGCTCCACCACAAACTTTACAAGAAATATCCATTTCGACAGAAGGCTCTGTGAATGGGAAGAAGCTTGGGCGTAAACGGATTTCACGGTCTTCACCAAACATTTTTTTTGCAAATACATCTAACGTCCCCTTAAGGTCACTCATACGAATGTTTTCACCAACAACAAGACCTTCTATTTGCATGAACTGATGAGAGTGTGTCGCATCATCATTATCACGGCGATAAACTTTACCTGGGCAAATTATCTTAATCGGTCCCTTGCCTTGGTTTTTCTCCATTGTCCGTGCCTGTACTGGCGAGGTATGCGTACGGAGAAGAATATCTTCAGTAATGTAGAAGGAGTCCTGCATATCTCTTGCCGGATGGCCCTTCGGTAAGTTCAGTGCTTCAAAGTTATAGTAATCCTGTTCTACCTCAGGACCTTCTGCCACTTGATAGCCCATACCGATAAATAAATCCTCAATTTCCTCAATGATTCTTGTAAGAGGATGATGGTTACCCACTTTTACCGGACGTCCCGGTAGAGTGACATCAATTGATTCTGATGCTAATTTTTCTAAAACAGCAGCTTCTTCAAGCTCACTTTGTTTGGTTTCCATTACCATTGCAATCGATTCACGAACTTCATTCGCTAGAGCTCCCATAACTGGACGCTCTTCAGCAGAAAGCTTTCCCATTCCTCGAAGGACTTCGGTGATTGGACCTTTTTTTCCTAAATAAGCTACGCGAATGTCGTTCAATTCTTTTAAGCTGGAAGACTGCTCAATTTTTTGAATAGCTTCTTGCTGCAATTCCTTTAATCTTTCTTGCATAACAATTCCTCCTTATATTCAATCATGATAAAAATCAATCGAATGAGCTAAAAACAAAAAAACCCCATCCCTGGAAAGGGACGAGGTTTATAGTCGCGGTACCACCCTTGTAAACATATATGTCAAAACACAAATGTTCGCTTCATTCGGATAACGGCATATGCCGATGCATCTTTACACACGAATAAGAATAACATTCCTTTTCATTGTGGTCCCGATGCCAACTCAGGAGGTGAACTTCTCTTGTCTTAATCCATAAAAGTGCTTTCAGTCACGGCACTTTCTCCCTAAATGGTCGCAGGCAAGGTACTTTTCTCCATCATCGTTTTTGATTTTATTAATATTGTTGATAATTATATAATAATTTTCTTGTGGTTTCAAACTAAGTATCGCCTATTTTTTAAAATAATATAAAAGGATCCCAGTGGCGACTGCTACATTTAATGATTCACTCCTGCCAAAAATCGGTATATAAAGGTTTCTAGTAGTATTCGCTAGGATATCCTTACTAACGCCATTACCCTCGTTCCCCACGATTAATCCAAAAGAATCTGAAGGCTGTGTTTCAGTATAGATTGTGCCATTTTCAAGCGCCGTTCCATAGACAGGAATGTTTTTTTCCTTTAGCTTTTCCACCCATTCATTCAGGTCCCCTCTTATGATTGGAAGGTGAAAATGACTGCCTTGTGCGGAACGGAGTACTTTTGAGTTGAAAATATCAACACTGCCTCGTCCGACAATGACAGCGTCAATACCGGCAGCATCCGCAGTTCGAATCATCGTTCCTAAGTTCCCTGGATCCTGAACGGCATCAAGGAGTAAATAAGTTTTCGCATCGGTTACATCACTTTCTATTTGACGGCAAACTGCATAAATCCCCTGCGGTGTTTCAGTATCTGACAGGGCATCAGCAATTTCTTCGGTAACAATCGTTACGGAAGCGGCCCCTGTATCCCAACGGGGTGGTAAACCAACTTGCTCTGATACGATAATTTCCACAATCTGCTCACTTTGTTTTATTGCTTCTTCAACTAGATGAAACCCCTCAACCAAAAAGGTACCCGACCGATCACGTTCTTTTTTTGTTAAAAGTTTCTTCCATTGTTTAACCTGTGGATTATTTATTGACTGAATATGCTTCAAATTTTTTCTCCTTTAATCACTAGGCTCTTTTCTCGAAAAGAGACTATTGCTATGTATTTTCTAATTATAGCCCAATTCAAATACATAATAAAACTTAAAAATAGAAATGATAATAATGAAAAGCTAACAAAAGGAGTGTGTGATGATGAATTTGAATTTGCGTAATGCTGTCATTCACAATGTTTCAGGCAATACACAGGACCAATTGGAAGATACAATTGTTGATGCTATTCAAAATGGTGAGGAAAAAATGCTTCCTGGCCTTGGTGTTTTATTTGAGGTTATTTGGAAGAACTCATCTGAGCAAGAGAAGAAGGAAATGCTTGAAGCTCTTGAGAATGGTTTAAAGTAAAGAATCGCTAGCTGCTGAATATCCAGCAGCTTTTTATTATAAAAAAACCTCGGCTAGTGATTTTCACATGCCGAGGTTTTTGCATTATTCAAATGTTATTTTATGAACGGTTTCACGGTCTAGGCGCTTGATGACTTCGACGATGAGTTTTACTGCATTTTCATAATCGTCACGGTGAAGCATGGCAGCGTGTGAATGAATATAGCGAGTTGCAATCGTAATTGCTATGGAAGGGACACCATCATGTGCCAAATGCATTGGACCTGCATCTGTGCCTCCACCAGGGATCACGTCAAATTGATAAGGAATACCTAGTTCATCTGCAAGGTTAGTGATATAATCACGTAGACCTTTATGTGCTACAAGCGTTGCATCATAGAGAATGATTTGTGGACCTTTCCCCATTTTACTCATCGCTTCTTTTTCTGAAATTCCTGGAGTATCTCCCGCAATTCCAACATCAACAGCAAAACCGATATCCGGTTTAATTTTACTAGCAGAGGTTTGTGCACCACGTGAACCAATTTCCTCTTGGATTGTACCCACCCCATAAACTTCGTTCGGATGGTTCGTATCTTTTAATTGCTTCATTACATCAATAGCGATTGCGCAGCCAATCCGGTTATCCCACGCTTTAGCTAACAGCATTTTCTCATTGTTCATAACCGTGAACTCAAAATATGGTACAACCATATCACCTGGGATGACTCCCCACTCCATCGCTTCTTCACGGCTTGATGCACCAATATCAATAAACATATCCTTAATTTCTACTGGTTTCTTCCGTGCCTCAGCCGATATGATGTGGGGCGGTTTAGAACCGATTATCCCAATTATATCACCTTTGTTCGTTACGACAGTCACACGTTGAGCAAGCATAACCTGTGACCACCAGCCACCGACAGGCTGAAATCGGAGGAAACCTTTGTCGTCAATTTGAGTAATCATAAAGCCTACTTCATCCAGGTGACCAGCAACCATGATTCTTGGTCCGCCTTCTTTACCCGTCTTCTTAGCAATTAAACTGCCAAGGCCATCTGTTGTAACTTCATCTGCATAGGGTGCTATGTATTTTGTCATAACCTCTCGTACTTCTCGCTCGTTGCCGGGAATTCCTTTGGCATCGGTTAAATCCTTTAACATCGTTAGTGTTTCATCTAATTTCGCCATCGCTTAGCCCCCAATTATGTATGTACGGTTCGACTTTCATTATACTGAAAATTATAAAACTTTTCACCTAATAGTTATTTTGTTGTCTTTTATAATTTACTTCATTCTTATCAATATATGCCTGTTCCATTTCTTCGTATGTTATTCCAAGCAACATTGCCAGCTGTAAAAAAGCCTCAAAAAGCGCGATATAATCCGTAACACATTTCGTATTTTGGAAACGAATTACACATTGATTTATCATAAGAAATTGGTCTGTCACACTTACCTTTGTTGGAGCCTTGGTAAACGAAAGAGTTTGCATGTGAAAATTACATTCAATTCCTAATGATAGGATAAAGTGCACGCCATCTACAAATTCTTCTAATATTATCTGTTTTTCTGAAGGCGGTTTGACACTCCAAAATTTGAAACAGCGAGTTTCATTAGCAAGCTCACCTATTTCTACTAACAAAGCAAGTACCTTACGATTAAATAGATCTTCTTCCTTTAACCCGTGTTTTTTTTCAATATGCTGATCCAAGGCTATTTGCATGGTGAATAATTTTTCAAGTTGCATGTATTCCTCACTCCCTGATAAAAATTATATCAAATTAGTATAAGGAT
>JAQSXG010000247.1 GCA_029256785.1 Neobacillus sp. | reverse complement strand
CGCTTCAACGGTTCCGACTGCTGTACCATTTCCTACATTTTCATCTACAATAAATACTGCATCTTTCCCCACTGGTGAATTGTCATTTAGGTTTGTTAGGTTGACTGTTATTGCTAATTGAGATGTATATGTTCCGTCACCTACTTGAGCAAGTAATTTAAAACTTTTGATTGTTTCATAATCTAATTTTGTCAAATCGGCTACTGTAATTTCTCCCGTAGCTTCATCAATGGTGAACGCAACTGATTCATTTCCGGAGACGATACTGTAATGTAGCGCATCTCCATCCACATCACTTGCTTCAACAGTTCCGACTGCTGTACCATTTCCAGCATTTTCAACTACTGCAAACTCTGCATCTTTCCCAACAGGTGAATTATCATTAAGATTTTTCAGATTGACAGTAACAGTTGCATCTGTTGTGTTTTCTCTATCACTCACTTTTACTGTTAAAATAAAGCTTTTGCTTGTTTCATAGTCTAATTTTGTTGTGTCGGTGACCGTTATTTTTCCAGTGCTAGACTCAATCGCGAAGGATGCTGAGTCATTTCCTGGAATGATATCATAACTGAGAGCGTCATGATCGGCATCTGTTCCGCTAACGGTTCCAATCACTGTTCCATTTGGAGCATTTTCATCAACAGAAAATACTGCATCTTCCACAACAGGTTTATGGTCATTTACATTATTAAGGTTTATGGATACTGTCGTTTCAGCAGTATTAATTCCGTCATTAACCTGTACAGTTAAGGTAAAACCCTTTAACTTTTCATAATCTAGTTCTAATGTATTTGCTACTTTCAATACACCACTACTAGAGTCAAGTGTAAACGCACCCGTTGAATTTCCAGCCAAAATACTATAGGTGAAATTGGTATCTCCATCTGCATCCACTGCAGTTACCGTTCCAACTGATGTACCATTTGCTGTATTCTCATCAATGTTTTTTGTAAATCCTTGCGGAATCGGGTGGTTATCATTGAGATTTTTGACGTTAATGATAATCGTCGCTAAATCTGATTCAGCAGAATTAAAGGTAAACATGGCTGTTAATACTGCAAATGGTGAGAGTTGAATTGGTTGAACCTCTGTATCACTGGCATTTACTGTTAAAATATACTTTGTTTGTGTTTCATAATCTAGTTTTGTGCCATCAGTTACGACTATTTCTCCTGTAACCCTATTAATCCCAAAGGCACCTGATTCATTTCCTGAGACGATTCCGTAATGGAGAGTATCTCCATCCGCGTCAATGCCACTTATGGTTCCAATCAATGTTCCATTTGCAGCATTTTCATCAACAGTAAACTGCTTATCCTCTAAAATCGGTGTGTGTTCGTTCACATTCATTAAATTGATGGTTACCGTTGTGGTTGCGGTATTTATTCCATCACTTACTTCTACTGTTATTACAAAGTTTTTAATCGTTTCATAATCTAGTCTAGTTGCATCTGCAATAGTCAGTTCTCCATTGTTAGAACCAATCGCAAACGCACCTTCATTGTTTCCTTCACTAATTCTATACGTAAAATTAGTGTCTTTATCTGCATCTACAGCAGTTACTTGCCCAACGGAAGTACCATTGGCTGTATTTTCATCGATATTTTTCGTAAATCCCTGTAGAACTGGACTATTATCATTCAAATTATTGACATTGATTGTTATCGTAGCAATATTTGATGCGTTAGCACTAAAAGCAAACATGGCATTCATTTTTCCAAATGGAGTTAATAACATTTTGGGAACCATGATATCACTAGCTTCTACCTTTAAAACAAAAGTGGTTTGTGTTTCATAATCAAGTTTACTACTGTTTATTACGATTATTTCTCCTGTAACCGGATTAATCGTGAAAGCACCTAATTCATTTCCTGAAATGATTCCATAATTTAATGAATCTCCATCCGCATCATTTCCACTTACCGTTCCAACCACTGTGCCAATTATGGCGTTTTCATCAACACTGAATTGTGTATCGTTCACTTGCGGTGCATTATCATTCAAGTTGTTTAAGTTGATTGTTACGGTTGTTGTAGCGGTATTCGTTCCATCGCTTACCTCAACTGTTAAAATAAAGCTTGTAACCGTTTCATAATCTAATTTTCCTGAGTTTGCAACAGTTATCTCACCATTATCGTCTATCGAAAATGCACCCTCGCTATTACCTGAAGTAATCACATAGGTAAAATTGGAGCCAGCATCTACATCCGTTGTGGTTACTTTTCCAACAGATGCTCCAGTTGCTAAGTTCTCATTAATAGATGTCGAAAATCCACTTGGTATAGGAAGATTATCATTTAGGTCATTGACGTTGATTGTTACATTTGCAGTTGTACTATCAAAACCATCTGCTACTTTTATGACAAGTGTATAGGATTGCTTGGTTTCAAAATCTATTAAACTACTTTCTACTACCTTTATTTCTCCCGTACTAGCATCCATTTCAAAAACATTGTTCGTATTTCCCGAAAGAATACTGTACGTAAGTGGGTCTCCATCAGAATCACTAGCAGGTAAAGTTCCAACGATTGTTCCTGATAGAGCACCTTCATCTACTGTTAAGGAAATATCTGATAATACAGGTGTATTATTTCGCTGCACATCCACCGTATATGTTTTCGTCGTTATTCCGTCTTCAGCTGTGACCACAATGGGTATAGGATTATTACCTGGTTCAAGACTTATTGACGTCAATTCTTGTCCGCTATTAACACCCTTCCCATTTACTGTCACAGTTGCCTTCACATCAGCAAGTGTTGGTGTAAGGCCGATTGAATCTATTCCATTAGATACGTTCATATTATAGTTAGTAATGGAAGGGTTAAAATGTTGATCAAACGCCCCTGTACTTACAGTTAAATTACTCAGTGAAGCATTAGTTGATGGCGCTTGACGAGTAACTGCCATTGTATAGTTTTTGACGCTAGTACCATCTTCAGCTGTTACATTAACAGTAATCAGATTGCTTCCTTCATATAATGGTACAGCTGCTGGGCTACCACTAGGCAAGGCTGTTCCATTTACTGTTACCGTCGCATTTGCATCTGCAACCGTTGGAGTTACCTTTATATTCTTTACTCCAAACCCCACTGTCTTAGTGTAGGTTGTTTTCAAAGGGTGAAATTCCTGTTCCATTGCCCCTTCATTGATGGTTAAATTACTCAATCTAGCATTTCTTGACTCAATGAAAACGCCAAAGTCTTCATCTGTAGGATGTAAATAAGATACTTTTCTTAAACCATTATCTAACATAGCAATCATAAAATTACCGTTTAAATCTATGTTATACGTAATTTCACTTGGATTACTATTGATTAGGCTAGGAATCACTTCTTTAGGTCCTTTCTTCCAAGTAGCTCCCTCTTTAACCATCGCAAAAAATTCTATTTCTGTTGGTGGAGAAGCCTTTGATTGTGTATACATTAACAATACACTCTTGGAGCCACTATTCTGAATTTGGACAGGGTATGTTATTTTTTCTGTATCCGTAATAAGTACTTTACGTTCTGAGAAACCTGGTTGATATGTTTGAAAATAGGTAGTAAACGTTTCATTCCCAATATCCATTGACCATTTATTTCCTTTATAGTAAGAAAAATAGATCTTCCCAGAAGAATCAACTACAAAAGGTGTATATGTATAGCTGTTCTGATCTGAAATAGCATCAACAATCTTTTCTGCAGAAGAAAAATTTGGCTCTGTTGTACTTTTGTGAAGATAATAATAATTGTCATAACGATTATTCTGGTTATCTTCTTTAACGTACGTAATATGAATCATATTATTTTGATCTACTTCAATTTGTGGGTTACGCACTTCATCTTTGCTATTCGCCCCACTGGCAATCGTCTTTATCGTCCACGAACCTGATTGATTCGTTGCATATTTAATTTCATCCAATCTAGGACTGCTTGAATTGTAACGATAGACAATATGTGCTTTTCCATTCGTATCGAGCGCCATACTTGGAGTAAAGATGTTCTTCCCACCCCACGGATCCGTATTGGCCTCGACAGTTTCAAATGTCCAACTACCATTTTTAAAGACACCATATTTTATGCCTCTTAAACTGTCAAGCCATGTACCCTTTTCAAATAAAAAGGCAAAATGAGTATTTTCTTGTTTATCGATAACGAGATCAGATTCACCGTTAAAGCCAGTATCGCCCGTTGCACTAGAGGTAACAGAAGCAACTTCCTTCCAATTACCTAATTCCCAGTTTTTAATAACGATTTCGTTTCTATTTTTCACATGTGACAGATACAAATTACCATCTGGACTGTTCACTAATTTATTATAGGCCCAAGTGTTCATGCCGAATTCGTGGGTAATATTTTCTGTTATCGAATTGGCCTCCGCCTTTGTTTGCTGCTGTGGACTAAATGGTGACAAGACAATTTGTAATACCAATAAAAGTGCAACAAATGATTTAACATTAATAATCTTCAACTGTACATTCCCCCTTAATTCTTTTTTCTACAATAGAATCCTTCTAGCTTATTACCTCCATGCATTTAAAGTAGTTCAAAAGACCTCCATTAGATTTCCTGTTCATTCTATATAAACAACTATCGAACTACAAAAATCCAGATTATTCTATCTAATTATTTACTAGATATTCTTTTTTGACAATCTTTTTCTGAATTTAGAAAATAATAAAAAAAAGGGATGGTACAATTGCACCATCCCTTTCCATCATAAGACCTATTCAATTATAGTGCTTTATTTCAACGCCGTAGCTAGAGTAACTTCGGGTGATGTTACTTTGTCATAAAAATCTACGAATTTATCACGATCAGCGCTGTCACGGTAAGCCATGGCAACACGTGGATGTTCATTTAGTACACCAGAAATCATGTAAGGTATAATATAGCCCCATTCCCACGTTTGACGCATTTCGAGCATGTGTTTTTCAATGATTCCAAGAACAGGTTTAATTTCATAGCTTGATTTTTGGATATAGCTAACCAATAATTCAGTGTTGCAGTTTCCAGCCGCACGCCCCATACCATAGACAGATGTGTCCATAAAGGTTACACCATTCCGATAGGCAGTAATCGTATTGGCAAATGCTAATTGCATGTTGTTGTGTGTATGAACTCCGAGTTGTTTATTTGGTATCATCGCTTGAAACTTTTTCACCTGATGCTCAATATCCGCAGGTTCTAAACTTCCGAAGGAATCCACGATATATACAACATCTACCGGACTTTCCTTTACTAATTTGAATGCTTCAATCAGCTGAGTTTCCGGTACACTTGATAAAGCCATTATATTCAGCGACGTCTCATAACCCAAATCATGGAACATTTGCACAAGTTCCAAGCCTTTATCAACTTCACGAATATAACATGCCACTCGAATCATATCTAAAGGACTTTGTTCGCGCGGTAAAATATCATTAGGATCTACACGTCCAATATCCACTAATGCAGATAATTTTGTGAATTTTTTCACAGGAATAATTTCTTTAAGAAAGTTATCGTCAAGAAACCTCCATGGATTAGGCTCTGTAGCATTAAGTAGCTTTGGGGAATTTTTATAGCCAATTTCCATGTATTCAACACCAGCAGCACTTAATCCATCATATAAGTCCTGTACAAATTCAACACTAAAATCCCAATTATTCACCAAACCGCCATCACGAATCGTACAATCTATAATATTGCTTCGTTTTTGCATGATAATATGTCCCCCTGTTTTATCCAATAATAATGATTCCTTATTTCCCTCTTATTCTTTTTCGCTTTTAAGCACTAAAGATTTCTTATAGTGTTTATAACACGGTTTCTTTAAGTATGTCAACCAATTTTCTGAAAATTCATATGTAAAAGAGCTAAAAAACAAGCCTTTACTATTTTTCCACATCATTCTTATTCATGGATCCTTCATGTTTAAGAAGCCATTCTTTCCTCCACAAACCACCAGCATAACCTGTTAGTTTCCCGCTGCTTCCTATGATCCGGTGACAAGGTACGACAATAGTTAATTTATTTTTTCCATTTGCACTACCCACTGCTCTGACAGCTTTTTCATTTCCAATTGAAACAGCAATATCGCGATAGGAACCTGTCTGAGCGTAGGGGATACCAGTTAAAGCAGTCCATACCTTTTTTTGAAAATCAGTTCCCTCAAAAAGATACGGGAATGTGAAACTAGTGCGCTCTCCTTTAAAATAATCATCTATCTGCTCATAACAATCCACTAGAACCTTAGGAAGACCCTCTTTATCATTATTAACAGGTTTCTCTTGGTCGGTGAACAAAATTGAGTATATACCTTCATTTGTCCCAACTATTTCAAGCACTCCAATCGGTGATTGGTAATCTACATTATAGAATTTAGTCATTATTTTTTCATCCCTTCCAGGGTATTTCACCACATTGTTAAGATCTATCTCAATATCCTACTATTATGTAAATGATTGCTGAAATTATTAAAGCAATGAGACCGACAAGTGCAAATATTAATGCTACTTTTGTTCTAACACTTCTGTCTTCGGATGTTTCTGTATGGAAATTTGCTCTTTGTCGGTCGCCATCCACCCATGCCCCGACAAAAATGCCAGAAATAATAATACAAACAATTCCTGTTATAAGAAAAAATTGAAACATGAAAATCCTCCTTTACCATTTACTCACTAAAATCGTTCGGAGCTTATGTATGTATCTATCACCTTTCCTCAAAATTGACAGGAACTTTACATTTGTTCCATACCTGCTTAATATTTCTTGCTTATACTTCAAATATAAGGATGTATTCTTGAAAGGAGTTGATTAGATGCTAGAGTTGATGATTCGACTTATTATATTAATCCCAATCTG
>JAQSXG010000246.1 GCA_029256785.1 Neobacillus sp. | reverse complement strand
GAAATTCCAGGTGTATTTGCTGTTGAGAAAAAATTTGAACGCTTACAGATCCCTGGAGAGCATTTAATTGGATTAACTGGTGAAAATGCAGAAGAATTGAATAAACGTTACCCTAAAAAGGAATTGTCCGAAAAGACCTTAATCGGTGTTTCTGGTCTAGAGGAAAGTTTCGATGAATTTTTAATTGCTGAGGGAAAGTCAAAACTCGTCTACCATGTAGATGGGGATGGTGCACCACTATTCGGAATCAATGTAAAATATGTTGATCCTGCTAATCCGTTTTATCCAGTTAATGTAAGAACGACACTAAATAAAGACTTACAATCATATGCAGAGGAATTAGTGGATAAACATGGAATTAAAAAAGGTGGTATAGTCCTTATTGATGTCGAGGATAACACTCTTTTAGCAAGTGTATCAAGACCTATTATTAATAAAAAGGATCCCTATAATGATGCTGGGATTACCAATCGGATGTTAAAACAGGAAATAATGGGGTCTATTTTTAAAACGGTTGTTGCAGCAGCTGCCATTGACCAAAACTTGGATGACCCCTCTAGATTTTTTGATTGCAGTAAAAAGATTAATGGCGAGCCAGATTTAAAATTTAATTTTGGTAACTTAAACTTTTCTGAGAGCTTTGCTAGGAGTTGCAATCGGACCTTTGGAGAACTTGCAAAGGAGTTACAAAAGATTGACCAAAAGCTTTTAGAGACCTACGCTGAAAAACTATCTTTAACAGGCACTGTCGGCTGGCAAGGCGAGGTTTATCATACTAGTCATTTTAAACAGTTAAGTGGGGAAGACAAAGGGCGAGTATTTTTATCTGAAGAGGCAAGAAAAGATGCTAACTTCGTAGCGATGTCAGGTATTGGCCAACATGAGGTTCGTGCTACGCCGTTGGCGGTGGCTAATATGATGGCTACAATTGCAAGAGGCGGAAAAAAGGAAATGGTTCGGACCGCTTCAAAGATTGAGTATAAGAATGGTACTACAATGGTTAGTTTTGAAAAGAAAAAACTACAGGGAGATACTATTTCTCCGTATACTGCTATGAAACTGCAAAAATTGCTGCGTGAGGTGGTTATTAACCCGAATGGTACAGGTCAGAGGTTTAAAGACTTACCTTACGAGGTAGCGGGGAAATCTGGAACAGCGGAAACAGGTAAATTTAATACTAATAATCAGCAACTTCATAACAAGTGGTTTGCAGGTTATTTTCCTTATGAAAATCCAAAATATGCCTTGGTAGCTGTCAATTTAGATGTGCTTGAGAACGAAGGCAGTGTCCAATCATTATTTGCAGATATGGTAGAGGCAATTTACAAAAAAGACATGGGACAATAAACAATTGACAATAAGGGATAATTCTTCAAGTTCTATTCAATTCATGTTAAAATATTGGAAGCCTAATTGTTTGGAGTGATATAGTAATGAGTAACGATTTTCAATCTAATTCTCGATCAGGTTACCGAGCTAAAAGAAAAAAAACAAATTTAATATTGAATAGTTTAATTTTCCTTGTTCTTGCACTAATTGTTTTTGTTGCCTATTCCATTTTTTCTGGCGATGACCAAGCAGCGCCCAAAAAGGAATCAGCAAATAGTGGTGAGAACCAATCAGTAGATAAAGATAAGAACCAAACTGGCGATAAGGAAGACACTACTAAGGAAGATAAAGAAACTTCACCAGATGGTGACGGAGCAGTTACAGATGAGGAAGAGGGCAGTGAAAAGGAAAGTGAAGAAACAACAGCACCAGCCCAGCCAGATGAATCTCAGACAGTGGTTACTGAAGGTGGTTCAACCGCCAATGTTATAAAAACCATTGAAAATCCAAGTTGGGAGCCTGTGGGAACCACACAAACGGGCGAACATACTCCTGTGCTCGATACAGAATCAACAGACTGGAGTGAAATGATAAAGGCGATGTCCTACGCAACGGGCATTGAGCAAGACGATATGATTGTATTTTGGGTAACTAGTGATAAAACCACTTCAAATTCATGGATTGGAACAGTCCACTCAAAGGATAAACAGAAAAAATACAGAGTTAATATTAAGTGGGTTGATGGCAAAGGCTGGAAACCAACAAAAATGGAAGAGCTAGCTGAACTTGAAAAATAAACAAAAGATAGGCCAACCATTGGCCTATCTTAATTTTTTGCGCTTAAAATGCACAACCGCTGTAAAATAAGCCAGTCCTTTTTCATTAGCGAACATTTGGTGTGAGACTGAGTGAACCTCTAAGAGTATTGCCTTGTTTTCTTCAATTTTGACCTCTATTTTCTTTTCTAATGTTTTAAGGTCTGTAGCATCAAAAAATTCTACTTTATCCTCGATAAAATCAATTTGAAAATTCATCTATCTCATCCTTTCCCTACTATATATTTTAGAGGTTTCTACTCTTCTAAGCAATGACGGTATAGCACTCTCATTTCAAAAAATGGTAAAATAGTGTTTATGGATACGATAACTATAATCGAGGAAGATTAAGATCAAGTAATCGTAAAAGTAAAAGATAGAGAAAGAGGTTTTTTTATTATGAAAATAGCTATCATCGGAGCAATGGAAGAAGAAGTAACTTTATTAAGAGACAATATCGAAGAAAGTACACAGGAGACAGTTGCAGGGTGTGAATTTACTTTTGGAAAGATGCGGGGGGCAGATGTTATCTTACTTCGTTCAGGCATCGGAAAAGTGAATGCAGCCATGTCAACGACAATTCTTCTTGAAAAGTATAAACCTGATTGTATTATTAATACGGGGTCTGCAGGAGGATACAATCCTGAACTAAATGTAGGAGATGCCGTAATTTCTACAGAGGTTCGTCATCATGATGTGGATGTTACTGCTTTTGGTTACGAATATGGCCAAGTTCCACAGCTTCCTGCAGCGTTTATTGCAGATGAAAAATTAATCAATGTGGCTGAACAAGCTGCAAATGAAATTGAAAATTTCCAAATTGTAAAAGGTTTAATCGCTACAGGAGATTCTTTTATGGAGGATCCGGTACGTGTTGATTTTGTCCGGACAAAATTTGAAGATTTACAGGCTGTTGAAATGGAAGCGGCAGCGATTGCACAAGTAGCTTACCGATTTGAAGTTCCGTTTGTTATTATTCGCTCGCTTTCAGATATCGCTGGGAAAGAGTCAGAGCTATCCTTTGATCAATTTATTGATAAGGCTGCGCTTCATTCTTCCACACTGGTTATGAAGATGGTTGAAGCATTAAAATAGTAACTATTCACACTTAGCAATCCTGGGTCCGGCAAATATGCCGGGCCGTTTTTGTACGATTCTTTACTTGGCTGATAAACACGTGCGTTTCGCTGATAAATGGCGTTGTTTCGCTGATAAAACTGTGACTTTCGCTGATAAAAATTAAAATAACAATCTAGTGAAAATATACTTACAAAAGTCGTTTTTTTTCTACAATTATTGCAGGAGTTTTCTGTTCCTTTTCGAATTACTACGTATAAACGTTAAGGAGGAAATTGCATGATCATGAAAAAGCGGACTAAACCGTTAAAAATTCTAATTTTATCGGCATTATTGAGGCGACTTCCGAAGAACCACGTAAAACGTGCGTTAATTGCTTCCGAGCTTTCCCGTCGAGAAGCAGGGTATCAGGGGGAAGAATCACTTGATATTGAAATAGTACGACTATTTGATAAGAATAATATGATTTTCCACGATTTAAATTTCAATGAAGGGGATACCAGTTATCAAATCGATAACCTCGTCATTTCACCTGCACGTGCCCTTATCATTGAAGTGAAAAACATGACCAATCAACTAATCTTCGATACTGAAAACGATCAATTTTATCTAAAAAACGGTGACACACTAAAAGGTTATACTGACCCGGTATCTCAGGTCCAACGACATCAAGCGTATATAAAGAAATTATTGGCTGAGAACAACTTCCCTCCTCTGCCTGTCGATTATTTAATTGTCGTAAATAATCCGAATGCGATTCTTGTATTCAAAGGGACCCCTCACGAAATCAGAAAAAGAATATGTAAATCCCACAGTTTTAATAAAAGAGCTCAGCAAATTGAAGAACTGTATACAGACGAGATACTCACTTCAAAAGAACTCCGCAAATTAAGTCGACTCCTATTGAAAAAGAATACTCCACCTACAAACTATATTTTAAAAAAATTCGAGATTAAGAAATCTGAATTGCTCACCGGGGTCTGTTGTCCTTCTGGTGACCATTTGCCTATGACTCGAAAAAAACGCAAATGGTATTGCCCTACCTGCCATACTTATTCAACCGATGCCCATATCGAACTACTCCAGGATTATTTCTTATTATTTGATACGAAAATTACCAACAAGCAGTTTCGGAGTTTTGCTCAAATCGATTCTATTGATGTTTCTAAACGGTTATTGCTATCAATTAATTTAAATAGGCTTGGTAAGAATAAGACTCGAGCATACGCACCTAATAGTATTCCTTTGTGAAATGTGCGTTTCGCTGATAAACCGCGTGGCTTCGCTGATAAACAGCCAAGTTTCGCTGATACCAAGGGTAATACCAGCATTTCTAAAATTTACATACGCTACAATGCCCAATAATATGGTAAAGTAGCTTAGTAGATTACTATGAAAAGCAGGTGAATAGGAAAAAATGAAACAACATTCAAAGATTATTTATGATAAGATGGTCGATTTCAAACGTTTGGCTGTTCTTTTACTTGCTGTTGGAGTATTTTTTTATCTAGGTTCAATCATTCCATCCGAAACAAAAACGATGATGGATTTAAATATTATGGTGTTTTCATCCATTTCATTTTTACTGGTCGCAATTATATTTTTTATACAATCAAAAAAGTGTCAGTCAAAGCTTAACGAAATGGAAAATGGCCAGAATCAATAAACGTTCCCATAAATGGGGACGTTTTTTTTGGTTTGAAAACTAAGCAGAAAGACCATTTTTTAAAAAAATTCTAAAATATGGTTTACAAAGCATTGGTCTGTGGATATAATTACCGTAGTTAGTAAAAAATTCCGAAGGAGGTCGAGTAAAATGATTGAAGTAAACACAGCTTTGAAAACTTTATATGTTACTATCACGCATTCGACCAGACTGGAATGGATGGCTAATTAATTTTTACTTTAATTTTTTGCCTTACATATCCATGCCGCAGGGAGAATGACGCCCTGCGGTATTTTTGTGTCCAAAAATGGTGCCGCAAGGGGTTGACTTCTTGCGGCTTTTTTATGTCTATTAGCATGGAAAATTATGACAAACTTTGGATATATAGGTATTTTGAGGAGGTGATTTTGGATGACCCTGAATATATTATTCCTGTCGATTAAAATCAATAAACGGAAAATTACGCTTGATGAAGCGCTGCACGAAGAGAAAGTTGAAAAAATTTATGAAGCACAAAGAGAACGAGGTTCTTTTCACCCTTTCGTCTAATATTGTCATACCAGAATCTTTAAAGGAGGTGCGTATAAATGACACTTAATATTTTATTCTTATCAATTACCATTAAAAAACAACAGTTGAGCATGGAAGAAGCTATAAACCACGAACGTGTAGAAAAGCTTTATGAAGAAATCAAAGATCGCCAAGTTTCTATACATCCTTTTGTGTAATTATAATAAATAAGTTTCTTTTTAGGAGGTGTGTACAAATGACACTTAATATTTTATTCTTATCGATTACGATAAAAAAACGAAGTTTAGATCTTGAAGAAGCCATCGAACATGAACGAATTAAAAGGCTATATGAAGAGAACAAAGATCGTCAATTGAATATACAACGCTATATATAATTTTTATAAAAACTTAAAACAAGAAAGGGGTTTTATATATGAAATTTTTAAAGCAGGGAAGAGGAGCTAGCACTTGGGTTATAAAAGATACCACCTAGTTATGGAGGAAATGAAAAATGCCGTTACATCTACTATTTCTGTCACTGCTTTTAAGGAGAAATAAAAAAAGGTAATTTATAATATCATAAGAAAATATCTTTGCTAATACAAATAATTATTTGTTAACAGAATGTTCATATTCCCTTAAGTTAGATACTGTGAAAATGTGATAAATTCAAGGTAGCATAGAGTTTCTACTAAAGGGGTGGAGAATATGTTCATGATGGTTATGGCGTTGGTAATTACTGGTGCGATTACTTGTGTAATCTCAGCAGAATTGGGAGTAGAATAATTAACAAAGAGGGTGTCTCATTTTGAGAACACCCTCTATTTTTACTTGTTTTCAGTTAACTGTAAGAATTCTTTAATATCATCTAGGCAGAGGCCAACAGCTTTTTCCCAGAAATCTTTTTGGGTTAAATCCACTTGTAAATGCTTCTGAGCAAGATCCTCGACCGTCATCGAAGCAGTGTCTCTTAATAAAGCAATATACTTCTCTTCATAACCTGTTCCTTCTTCGAGCGCCTGAGCGTATATCCCAAGTGAGAATAAGTACCCAAAAGTATATGGGAAGTTATAAAAAGGTACGCCAGTAATAAAGAAATGGAGCTTAGAGGCCCAAAATAACGGATGATATTCTTCTAATGCCCCACAATAGGCTTCTTTTTGTGCTGCTTCCATTAATTCATTTAAGCGTTCACTTGAGACTTGCCCCTTTTTTCTCTCCGCATAAAAGCTAGTTTCAAATAAGAATCGGGCGTGAATATTCATTAATAATGCAACGGTTCTTTGAATTTTATCATCCAAAAGGACAAGTTTTTCTTCTTCATCTTTTGCCTTTTTAACAGCTGCATCTGCCACAATCATTTCTGCAAATGTAGAGGCTGTTTCCGCTACGTTCATTGCATCGAAGGAGTGCCTGAATAGGTCATAAAGATTCGTGATTGATTACTTTCTGGGAAGAACGTACAGAAACCACCTGGGGCCTTGCCTGGGCGATCCTCACCTTCAATCCATTGATCCTCGAATGCTTTCTTCGCAAAAGAAGCCATTTTTTCGCCAAAAAGAGCAAAGTTCTCTTCTATAAATTCAGCACCCTCTTGATAAGAAACCTTAGATTCAGTTTTTCCATAAGGGGCATCTAAATCAAACCAGCTTAGTTTTTCAACACCTAATAACTTGGCTTTTCGGTTTAAATACTCTACTAACAGCTGCTTATTTTCGGAAATAACTGTCCACATCGTTTCGAGTGTTTCAGATTTCATCCGGTTAATGGTTAATGGCTCTTTTAAAACCTCATCCCAGCCTCTTTTTTTGTAGACATTTAAACGGAAGCCTGATAAATGGTTTAATGTTTTTGCTAAAAAATCAGATTGCTCATTCCAAGCAAGTTCCCAATTCTTAAAAACGTTTTGCCGAACATTGCGGTCTGGATTTGAGAATTTGTTTGCAGCTTGCCCAACTGAAAGCTGCTTTTCTTCTCCATTTTCGGTGACAGTAATTTTTATTTTCCCGACTATCAGGTCATACATCTGACCCCAGCTATGATAGCCATCTACACCAAGTGCACTAATAATTGCTTCTTCGTCCTTTGAAAGCTTATCTTTTGCACGTTCCCGACGCTCGGTAAGTGAATAGGCAAGTTCTTGGAAGAAGTGGTCAGCTAAGATTTGAGACCAAACTTCATCAGAGATTGATGTCAATGTGTTGTCAAAGGCACTGAGAGCTGTTTGAAAAGCTGCCCCTAATCCTGTTACGGCTGCATCCAGTGAATAGGCTTTTTTATCATTGGTATTTTGGGCCTGTAGGCAGCTAACAAAAGCGGATGCTTGACGAAGCTTCTGTCCGGCTTGTTCGAAGTCAGTTAATAACTCCTTTAAATAGACCATGTCCTCACTTGTATGGAGGAGAGTCCAATCATTAACTTTTGCTTGGAAACGTTCAATTAACTCGCTTGTAATCTTTAAGTGGTCAGCAAATTCAGGTGACTCACTCCCCCCCTTAAAAATTACATCAAGATTCCATACTTCTGAATATGTAATTGCTGTCATTCTTGTACCCCCTTTTTCTATGTACCGTTTTATTATAAGTGTATTTTTTGAAAAGTTCTATTATTTCAATTGTATACTGTTACAAAAAAATAGGCTTATGCGAATAGCATAAGCCGTCAATTCTTAACAGTATGTTGTATAATACCACCAACCGCCAAAGATCAGCACTAGGATTAATAAAACGATAAACAGTGCATACCAGCCGCCGCTGTTGCTAGGATAGGGTGCAGGGTAGACTGGATAGGGTGCTGGATACATATAAGGATATGGGTAACCGTATGACACATAAATACCCCCTTTCCTTTTTATATTAGGTTATGTACTGCGTATAATATCTGGTATAGGCAGTTGCTGATTTAGGTGATATTATTTGACACTGTTTAGTGACTGGGGTATAAGTGGATGGATAGTAATGAAAAAAGGTGAGATTTTCGGAGGTATGAATGTGAAGATACAAAGGAAAGTACTTCTATCCGTTTTATCAGGATTGCTCATTATCGCTTCTGGCTGCACAAATGAAAGTCAGAATAAAAAGCCGACAAAAAGCAATACGATGGAAGAAGTTAAATTTGAAATCGTTCAGGTAAAGGATATAAACATCGAACAAATCCATGGTATTGGTTACCCAGGGAATGATCAATCACTATACATAGCTACAAATAAAGGCATAAAAATGTATAAAGGATCTACATGGTTGGAAACAACAACTAATCAAAAACATAACTATAGTAGTTTTCAAGCTGTTGAGGATGGATATATTACAAGTGGAAGTTTAAATAAAGGAGAAGAACCAAGTGACTCACTAGGCATTCTCCAAAGTACAGATAAGGGAAAAAGTCTAGAAAAACTAGCCTTTAATAAACAAAATCATTTTTATTTTATGGCAGCGAGTTATTTTGGAAA
>JAQSXG010000245.1 GCA_029256785.1 Neobacillus sp. | reverse complement strand
TAGATAAACCGGAAGAAGGTAAACAGTTACCAGTAACTGCCTCAAGCATGTATAATATTTTATTATTAGGATTGCTTCTACTGGCAATCGGAGGCGCTACACTGATTGTGTTAAAAAGGCAAAATAGAATAAATAGTAAATAATATCAAAAAGAGGATATCCGAGAGAGGATATCCTTTTTTACGTTAAACACGGTTTGTTTATATAACTTCAAAAAATTGGATAATTTGAAGCCTCAGGATGGGTTCGCATATTTACTAAACCTATCAAAGAAGATAGCTTTTACCTATGAAAATAAGTAATAAGCTTTCTTTTTTTAGGGAGTTACTTTAGTCTATTATTAGGAACAAGCTACAATGATTAATGGAGGAAATGAAATTATGGATTTGCCAAATTGTCCAAAATGTAATTCATCCTATACATATGAGGATGGAAGTCTCTTTGTATGTCCGGAGTGTGCTCATGAATGGGCATTAGAAGCTGAAACAAGTGAAGAACAGAAGGTTGTTAAGGATGCAAATGGGAACATTCTAAACGATGGTGATTCTGTAACAGTAATAAAGGATCTAAAAGTCAAAGGCAGCTCATCGACTTTAAAGGTTGGAACCAAGGTCAAAAATATCCGATTAGTTGATGGTGATCATGATATTGATTGTAAAATTGACGGATTTGGAGCGATGAAGTTAAAATCTGAATTTGTTAAAAAAGCGTAAAACTAAGTTTTATTAACGAAAAAGCTAGGCAAATGCCTAGCTTCTTTTAAAATTGTTTGTATATTGTTAAAGCTAATTTATAATGAAAATAATACATACAAGGATAGTGGAAATACAAGGAGGAATTATCACGTGATCATTGCGATCATTATTTTATTATTTGTTTCATTTTTCTTCTCTGGAAGTGAAACAGCGTTAACAGCCGCAAATAAGATGCGCCTGCAAACAAAGGCAAGTCAAAACGACGTAAAAGCTGAAAGACTGCTGAATTTAGTCTCGAAGCCAAGTGAATTTATTACTTCAATCCTTATTGGGAATAATATTGCCAATATTTTGCTGCCAACGCTGGTGACTACGATGGCCATACAATATGGTTACAATTTAGCCATTGCTTCAACAATTTTGACAGTTATCATTATTATTTTTTCTGAGGTTTTACCCAAGTCAATAGCAGCAGCATTTCCAGATCGTATTGCCTATCTTGTTTATCCGGTTATTCGATTGGTGATTATCCTTTTAAAGCCAGTAACAATCATTTTGAATGGAATGACGGGTTTTATCACAAAGGCTCTTTCCAACGGACAGGTAAAGAATGTATCGTTTTCAAAGGAAGAATTACGAGCTATGGTAGATATTGCTGATTCGGAAGGAATGTTTAAACAGGAGGAATCGCACCGGATTAAGGGTGTTCTAGATTTTTATAATTTAAATGTTAAGGATGTACTAAAAACGCCAAGGGTAGAGATTAAAGCATTACCACTTACAGCTACATTTGAAGAAGTAAAAGACATTGTTATCGAGAATCCCTTCACAAGATATCCGGTTTATAAAGAGGATATTGATAATATTGTCGGAGTCTTTCATTCAAAATACTTGTTATCATGGTCAAGAGAATCGGAGAAATCGCTGGAGTCTTTTAGTGATACCGATCCTTTAATTATCTATGAGTTTCACGACATCGAATGGGTTTTCCGTCGCATGACGAAAGAAAAAAAGCACATGGCTATTGTTTTGGATGAGTATGGAGGAACGGAAGGGATATTAACCCATGAAGATGTAATCGAGGCGATGATCGGATTGGAAATTGAAGATGAAATGGACCTTGAGAATGAAGGGCTTGTTGAAAAACTTACTACAACAGAAATCATCTGTGAAGGTAAAATACCTTTGCATCGTTTAAATTCTATCTTTCATACAAATATTCCTGAAGAAGAGGACGTACTAGCAGGTTATCTGTTAAAAAGGTTAAAAGAGTTTCCTGAAGAAGGGCAAGTTATTGAACAAGATAACCTAACTTTTAAGATTATTGAAACGGAAGGCCGTACACTCAAAAAGGTTCAGATAATAAAATAGTTAATAGACACTTACCACTCCTGAATAATTCGAGGTTAACTGCATAACCTAGTTCTGTTTGAGGAGGTGAAACGAATGTCTAATCGTGAAAAAAATAAGCAAAATGGTAATAGTGTTTCAGAAGGCATCAAGGAAACAGCAGGTGCTGCCTTTCATGCCGTTCATAGTGCACTAGAAACCACTGAGAATGTGGCAATGAATGCTGTGGACGCAACTGCAAAGGCTGTTAGCAATCTAACTGACAATGAAAACCGTAATAGAGGAAATAACAGAAGCGAGTAACGGGGAAACGCCATGTATCATGGCGTTTTTTACTGTGTATTAAGCGAAAATTTAGTGTGAGTAAAATGTTTATTCTTAGACTCCAACCTGGGCAACTTTGACAATCCAGTTAAAGGGGTCTTCTTTTTTGCCGAGTTGTATTCCGGTCATTTCATCGTAAAGATTTTGTGATAATTGGCCAATTTTATGATCATTTATTACGATTGCATGATCATTCCAATTTAATTCACCAACGGGTGAAATAACGGCTGCTGTACCTGCTCCAAAGACTTCTTCTAATTCTCCGCTTTTATGTGCAGCATAAACCTCTTGAATCGAAATTTTCTCCTCTCGTACCGGTATATCCCAGTACTTTAATAACTGAATAACCGAATCGCGGGTGATACCAGGTAGAATGCTACCATTTAATTTTGGCGTGACCACTTCGCCATTGATTTTGAAGAAGATATTCATACTGCCGACTTCTTCCACATATTTATTTTCCTTCGAATCGAGCCATAGGATTTGTGCATACCCATTTTTCTCAGCCTTTTCCTGTGCCTTTAGGCTAGCGGCATAATTGCCTGCGGTTTTCACATGGCCAACTCCTCCAATGGAGGCACGGACATACTGTTCTTCTACGTAAATTTTCACAGGACTTAACTGACTTCCATAATAGGCACCTGATGGAGAGAGAATGACAAGCAATTTGTATTCTTTTGCAGGTCTAACACCTAGATAAGCTTCTGTTGAGAATATGAAAGGACGAATATAAAGGGATGTCCCGTCACCATCTGGAATCCAATCCTTTTCTGTTAAAATTAACTGTTTAATCGCACGTAATAAGTATTCCTCATCAATTGGTGGTATACAAAGTCTGTCACATGATTGATTTAAACGGTTCATGTTTTTTTCTGGGCGGAAAAGCTGTATGGTGCCGTCCGTTCCTTTATAAGCCTTCATACCTTCAAAAATCGCTTGTCCATAATGAAAAACCATCGCTGACGGATCAAGTGTTAATGGTTCGTAGGGTGCAATTCTTGGGTTATACCATCCTTGCTCACTCTGATAATCCATAACAAACATATAATCACTGTAATACTTTCCAAAGCCTAGTGATGAAGTATCAGGCTTTGGTTTTAATACTTCTCTTTGTATGAATGACATCTCTTGGTTCATCATCACACCTCTTTCATTTGTAATATTAGTGTATCGTTATTCGAATTCCTAATTTTATGAATTATCTTACTATACTATACCACCCAAACTATTTTTTCAACCAGAAACTATGTTAAGAGTTAATTGGAAAATAAAATAATAAGTCCTGCTAATTTTTACATAAAAAAGGGGAATATAGGTAATTGTAAAATTGAGCGTATTTTAGGAGGGAAAAAAATGAAGATATTTAGAGGAGTATTCTATAGCTTATTTATTTCTGTTTTGCTTGTCGGGTGTAATATGAATGATCAAGGTAATGAGCATAGTCAAACGGGTGAAGTGGATAATCGGCAACAAGGAGCTCGCAATGTAGGGAATGCCCTAGGTAGTCCCAATCCTGACTTTATGAACAACACGAACAATAGGAACAACACAACTACTAGAACAAATAATACCTCACACCTCCGTGTGGAAGAAGGAGCGCAGGATCAAGTTGAGAGATTATTTGAAGTTAAACATGCGAACATCATAGTGCAGGGTAGAGATGCCTTTGTGGCAGTAGTTATGGACAAGGACTTTAAGGGTGAAATTAATTCGCATGTCGAGGACGAAATAGCAGCGCAAGTAAGGTCCACTGACAGTACAATTAGAAATGTATATGTCTCAAGTAATCCAGAATTTGTTGAGGATATGAGTGAGTATGGAGACAAAATACAAAGTGGTAAATCAAAAACGGATATAGAGAAGGATTTTACTAAAATGACAAAGAGAGTATTTCCAGGACGTTAAGGAGTCTTTAGCTTAAGCGTTTATAAAAATTATCTAGAAGCCCTATTCCCCTGATTTAAATGGAGAGTAGGGTGTTTTTGTGTGTACTATGTTTTGAAGACCATCTTGTTTGGTTTCTCGTGTTGTGATGGTCTTCATCGAACTTGACCAATCAAAAAACAGCCTTGTATTGTAAAGATTACCTATAAAGAAGGAAAATCCTAAGTAAAAATAGAAGACATGTAATACATATGAAGGAATAAATTATGGGTATGGAAGACAATTAATATATCAAGGGGTGGGAGTTAGTTGAATATTTATCTTATCCGTCACGGGGAAGCAGAGCATAATATTGATCGAACAGTCATGTCACATACACATGATTCACAACATAGTTTGACAGAGCTGGGACATAGACAAGCACAAAAGACAGGAGAGTATCTCCAATCAAAATTGAATGATAAAACGATTTTTTATAGTTCACCGTATTTACGAACGATTCAAACGGCTAAGGCGATCCACTCCTTACTACCAGAGCAAGTCCCATTTTACGAGAATCCGCTGTTACGAGAATGGGAATTAGGAAATCTCTACGATTTTAATAACCGTACCCCGGAAGCAAAAAAGGAGTTTAAAGCCGCAGGACTCTTTTATTTTCGCCATCCAAACGGTGAATCATTAGCGGATGTTTATTTACGTGCAACTATGTTTATGAACATGGTCGTGGAGCGAGCGCGGCGGCAGCAGCGGTATGAAAATATGGTTATCGTCTCTCATGCAGGCTTTATTCAAATGCTTCTAGCATTTTTGATGAACTGGCCAGTTGAGGAATTGTCCAGTTTCAAACCAATTGAAAATGCCTCGGTCATCACCATACATGAAAAAGAGGGTGATTACCACTATAAGAAGATTTTTGTACCAGAGGTCAACTAATATTAATGGATACCATTCAACCTATGGTATCCATTTTTTTGTTCAGTAGCTTTTTGGGAGTATTTCTCGTAGATTAGTTCTATCACATGACAGTTTCTATTATTAACACTATAATAATGTGGGTGGAAAGTGTATCAAAGGGATTGAAAGAAAGCGGATTGAAAGGTAGGTGTGTTGGACGGTGATTTCTTTGCAAAATGTAAGTAAAAGCTATAAGCAGAACCTTACAGCCTTTCAAGCGGTTCAGTCAGTTTCACTCAAGATTGGAAAAGGCGAAATACATGGGATTATCGGCGCAAGCGGTGCAGGGAAATCAACTCTACTTCGTTTAATCAATTTACTAGAGAGTCCTGACGAAGGGAAAGTTGTAGTTGGTGGTAATTCTCTGACAACACTTCCACACCGAAAACTTCGTGAAGCCAGGCAATCAATCGGGATGATTTTTCAGCATTTTAACTTAGTCGCAAATAAAACAGTATGGGATAATGTCTCGGTACCACTTGAACTGGCAGGCTATTCAAAAAAAGACCGCCGGGAACGGGTCAATGAATGTTTGGAGTTTGTGGGTCTTGTAGATAAAGCGAAGCAATATCCAGCGCAATTAAGCGGTGGCCAAAAGCAGCGGGTAGCGATTGCCAGAGCACTTGCAAACAAACCAACCGTATTGTTATGTGATGAACCAACATCTGCTTTGGATCCACAGACAACAGGTGGAATCCTTGAAGTACTTCAAACGATAAATAAAAAATTTGGCGTAACCATTGTTATTGTTAGCCATGAGATGGATGTCGTTAAAAGCATTTGCGATAAAGTAACGGTGATGGAAAGTGGGAAAGTCCTTCAGACCGTATCCATTGAACCGCAGGGCTTTGTCATTCCCAGAGATGATCCACAATGGTTTATACAGCAGTTGGGTAACTAAAGGAGAGGGAACATGCCTGAAATCATCTTACAATATCAAGCAGAGATATGGCAGTCGATTGGGGAAACCTTTGTTATGGTAGGAGTTTCTATTGTTGCTGCATTTTTGGTGGGACTCCCAGTTGGTACCTTGCTGTATTTGTGTCGAAAGGGTCAACTGCTTGAAAATCGTTACATATATTCCAGTTTAAATGTATTTGTTAATATTGTTCGTTCTTTCCCGTTTCTCTTGCTTGTAGTTTTTTTAATCCCGTTTACACGATTGATTGTCGGGACAGCCATTGGTACCATTGCAGCGACGATTCCACTTTCGATTATGGCGATAGCTTACTATTCAAGGCTGGTGGAGCAAGCTCTTTTGGAGGTTCCTCGTGGTGTAATTGAATCTGCCGTAGCAATGGGTGCTTCGACCAAAGAAATCATATTAAAGTTTCTTTATGTAGAGGCGAGATCGGGGCTTGCGCTTGGATTAACGACATCTATCATAAGTTTCATCTCCTATTCCACAGTTATGGGGATTGTGGGTGGCGGAGGTGTGGGCGATTTTGCGATTCGTTATGGCTATCAACGCTTTGAAACGGAATTAATGATCTATATGATCATAATCATGATTTTCTTTGTACAAACCATCCAGTTTACTGGAACAACACTGGCTAAACGTTTGGATAAACGGTAAAGCTTATGGAGGATAAAACGATGAAAAAAATCTTTTTACTACTATTGTTAACGCTACTTGTATTAGCTGGCTGTGGTAATAATGAAAAATCTGAAAGTG
>JAQSXG010000244.1 GCA_029256785.1 Neobacillus sp. | reverse complement strand
GCATGAGCTTTTCTGCCTTCTTACTACTCCGCTGCCGAGGCTTCTTTAAAAAGGGATTTCTTCTTCAGGGAAAACTTCCGTTCCAAAGTTATTCATTGGACTTTTACTATTTGAATTACTTGGTGCTGCATTATTATTGGCAGGCTGTTTTGCATCTAAAAATTCAACATTCTGGGCCACAACATCGGCTGCTCTCCGTTTTACTCCGTCCTTTTCATAATCACGAATTTGCAAGCGACCTTCTACCAATACCCTACGGCCCTTAGTAAGATTGCTGCCGCAAACTTCCGCTAGCTTTTCCCATACTACGATAGGGATAAAATCCGCCCGTTTGTTTTCGCCATACCCTGTATCTACCGCTACACTGAAACTCGCTACGGCTTTGCCCGTTTGGGTATACCGCACTTCTGGATCACGAGTCAAACGACCAACTATAATGACTTTATTCATGCTATTTTCTCCTGGCCTATAAACTGAATTGGGATTTTATTTTCTATTGCATAATCAATTTCAATGAGACACCCTTCTGACTGCTCCCAGTCTCCAAATACCCAAAGTTCATTTGCCTTGCTTAGTAGGTTAAGGCAATATTCCATGACTTGGGTTTGGTCACCATCGGCTGACATAAAACCAAATGCATGAATTGGTGATAGCGGGATTACTTCCCCCTTGGTTGCAATATCTTTGCAGATGGATGTTACTCTTTCTGTATTTTCCTGCACGTTACCACGTAGAGGATGGGCTATGTATACCGTTTTTAAATTCATGATACTGCCCCCAGTCTACGATCAGCTCCAAACATATTCCATACTTCACACTGTCCAAGTAATCTAGATCGTATTGCTGGACCATGATTGCTGCCGAACCTTTTCTCCATAGTTTCTAAGTTTCCAATATCATAGTTTGACGTTATCACTAACGGCTTACCCTCTATGACTCGGTGATCTATAATGTCATAAATATGCTGTGGCCACCATTCAGAATCTTTCTTTACTCCATATTTCCCGAAGTCTTGAATGATAAGAACAGGCACGCATTTCCATTTACCCATAAGCGCATATTCTGATTCACCAGTGCTATCCGTGAAAGTACTTTGCACCTGTGATGCCATGTCAACTTCACGAATTACATATGGGAGAATCCCTTTACTAACCAGCATGTTAGCAATAGCATTACCTGTATAACTTTTGCCGTTTCCGTTCTCTCTAGAGTAGATATACAACCAGGATTTCAAATCCCATTCACTTTGTAGAAAGGTATATATTTCGTTGTTATCATCATCAATAACAGCATTTTCAAAGGTTTCTTTAATATCTTTGCCAAACAATCCGCTACGCTCAAGGATGATGCGGTGAGACTCTTGGCTTTTGCATACCTTGGTCTTGTATGTGACTCTTTTATCACTCACAACCATTCCTATGTCATTGCAATTTAAGCAATCTCTATAGATCAGAGGACACTGTCGATGTGACAATACCTGGACCTCTAACACGGGCAGATTTTGGTCTTGCGCTATCCGTTGGCGTATTCGTTCCAGCGAGTTTGAGATGTGGTTCATTATTTTTTCCTCCCCTCCTACCATTTTTGAATCCATTATCACGCCAATCTTTCAAACAAGCGTCAATGTAGTTAAAGCTTTTCGCACCAGCTTTTCCAGCTTCTATGAATGCTGCCTCAATCCACTCATGTGAATATGTACTTTCAAGGTCTGCTAATAAGTAATAAATACTACTAGGCACAATTCCAAAATTATTCTCGTATAGACTAAACACCGATTTATGATTCCCACACGCGTTTTCTTCTTCTTCTAATTCTTCTTCTAAAGTCTTCTTAATAGTGGGCAACTGTGTGGGTGTTTGTGTGGGGTATTGTGTGGGTAACTGTGTGGGTGTTTGTGTCGGTTTATCCGTTACAACACTCTCTTGTATCGTTTTATCAGACACAAAGGAGACCATTTCATATAAAGCACTCTGATTGCCTTTACGTTTTTCCCACTTAATTCTTCCTGCTTTTTCTAATTTATGACGAGCATCATAAATTGCATCCCTTTTTAATCCTGTTTTCAGCTCTAGGACGGATACAGCTACTGCAAATTTATCTAACCAGCCAGCCTTCTTATTTGTGTGCATTAAGGCATGCCACAACGTAATGCTGGATGTCGCTAGTGGATTTGTTTCGAGCCAATCATAAAAGGAACTTATTTCTAGTTCATATTTCACTTCATCACCACACTTTTCATCAGCAATAATTAGCAATATTTAATTGATTAGACCTGCAATACTTTCCACAGGCTTTTCTGTATTTGGACACTGTTGTAGCTACCTTTCTACCATTCACAAAATTCAGTTCGTAGCAGACAATAAGTCCAGCCCCCTTATATGACTCCCGATCAAGGCGAGAACATTCACCACATCTTTGAGGTGGATTACTATTTTTACATGCCACTTTATCACCCCCTGTTTTGGGTAATTTTGTATATTTTTAATTTTAGAGGACAATCTACTAATTAAAAATCACCATGGCGACGATACAATCATGATGACTGGAATAACTTTTAAAGGTGTAGGGTATTTCAGAGAGAAGCAGGAACGAAAAGTAAGTGAGGTTAAAAAATGGGCATGGGACACATTTAAATGGCTTGCTACTTGTTTAATTCCCTTGCTAGTAGGCTTTTTCTTGGGAAAACACTAAAAGTAACGTCCAAGAAAAAAAACCACTATAACTGATATTGTCATAAGAATAGTAATTTTTAACGCTTCTAGCATTTTAGTAAGATCATTATTCATCTATTCACGCTCCTTTCTTATTTCTGCTTGTACGCTTATCTAACCAACTTGCTTATGTACAGCAGTAATACATTTCCATATATACCAAACTACCTTTATACTCAAATGTTGCTTCTATTGTTCCAAAAAATACACACTCAAAAGATGGCTGGTTTTTCCTTAGGATGATATGATCCTTATCTATATAGATTTCTAGACTATCCTCACATTGATATCAAGGGTCCTGCGTAGTTCAACAGGAATTACCACACAACCAAGTCCGTCAACTTTCCTTACAATACCAGTTGATTTCATAAATAAATTCCCCTCATTTTTATACTGCATTACTCTGTTTTTTCAGCAACCTGATTTCATAGCATTTAACACACGGGCTATTACTGATATATTTGTTTAGCTTTCCACAGTCTGGGCATGTGCCAGAACGGGAATACCAAGTTTCTTTACAACTAAGGCATTTCATACACAAATCCGTTTCATTATGCATTGAATGAACTATCCCTACGGTTTCGCAATATGGGCAATCTTTACGCATATTCCGTTTAAGCAACGATTATATCCCTATTTAAACGACCCCAAATCATTTCGCGGATCGCCTGAGCAAAACCAAATGCATGTACATCTCTATCTTTTATTCCTACATCAACATAGGACTTTATAACTTCCCGCAATTCTTCTATGCCCATAGAATTTAAAAAGGATAGCCTTTTTGCATATTCATAACCTTTACGATACGATTCATCTTCATTTTTTAAGTGCAATCTTAGAAAATACTCAAATGTCATTTTACTCATTACTAACGCCCTCCTATTGACCGCCGATTATATGGCGTGTTATAATCGGGGTGAATTTAAATGGTCTTAACTAAGTCGTCTGTGCGTCAACACAGGCGATTTTTCTTTGCCCTGCATGTACTGCGTAACACCTAATCCGTATTTATGTTCCAATTCCATAATTAAATTGATTGTTGAATTTGCTCGATCAATTAGCCTATGTGCTGTATGTTCTAAATCATTGAGCTCAATTTCAGATAAATCATTACGATCATTTTTATCTAACAAAATAACGGGCAAATCTTCTAACAATATAAATATTTCCTTATCTTGTTTTTTGAGACGAATAATCATGCTTTGTACATGACGATCAACTTTTTGATACCCAAATAACTTTGCAAAACCAGTAGCTTCAAGTGCCACTGCTGAGGCAGCTATACTATTAAGCTGAGATAGTTTCTGACGGGCTTTATTGGGTATCGCCCTTGCATTTTTACATGCCGCATAAATCGTATCCACAGAATACCCTATATCAGCGGCTATTGCTTTCGGTGGACGATTACAACACATCATTGCCAATTCGAGCATGTCACCAATACTGTCTACCATTGGTACATCTATCATTTATTTATCACTTCCTTTTGTCGGAATATCATTAGACTATCTGACAGGATAATTTGCTATACTAAAACTAAGAGGACAACGTCTTACGTTCTCACCCCTACAGCCTGTCCTTTGGATAGGCTTTTTTTTACCATCCACTAGGCACAAAAAATAACACCAGCATGAATACTATAAATAAGAATATGCATTTTAAAATTTCAGGATCACGAGATAATTTATGTATTGTCGATAACGTAAAACGAATATTCCTTAACTCCATATACTCACCTCAGTTGTCCAAAATTTAAGCTGCCGGAGGATCTTCCGGCTCAGGCTCTTCTACCACCACACAACCGCTGACTTCAGCAAGAGTTCTCTGCCATTTTCGAATTGCTTCATCTGGCATTTCTTTCTGAAGCGGCACTCTTCCAGCACGAAAATCTTCAAATGTGCCTGGCCATGACCAATATCCTTGAAACTCTACAGCCATATTCACCCCTCCCATATAATTTTATGTGCTACTGCTTTTCCCAAATTACTATAAATAAGAGATATGTACTGAAAGACTCTTCGAAACTAACAAGAATTCTCTTGACTATCTTCTAAGTAAGTTCTTCTAAACTACTTCACAAAGTTTAAGAGGCTTTTTACGCAATCCCGAATTTATAGAAGTTAGCTTTGTTGGATCTTTCAGCATTATTCTCATTTTCGCTTTTTGAGTTAATATCTCACTCTCATCTTCTTTAGCAGGTCTGATTATTACAGTAGGTATATTCACTCCCTCCCCCCCTTAACTAGCCTGATACTTTGGAGAGTTTCGGTCTTCAGTTTCTCTTGTGTGAACCGTTGGGCATAATGAATCTTCAAGTTTTACTCCAAAACTATTCCTAAGCTTAAATGCTACATTGCGAGAAATCGGTCTGTCACCATTCCTTATCATACTGTAATAGCTCTTTGATATACCAAGCATTTTTGCTATAATATTTGGTTTTATGTTATGCTTTTTTTCTAATTCAATTAGAATACTCAATTTACTCACCTCCTTTTCGGTTCACGCTCCGTTAACAATAGTATAGTTTATCATTTGTGAACTGTCAATGTGTTTTAGAATAAAAAGTTTCTATTTTGTGAACTAATATTTATTCAGTTCACTAACTGTGATATTGTAAAACCAAGGGGGTGATTTGATGGAAAATGACACTATTAATGAGACATTTGGGAAACGTTTAAAAAAGTTGCGCGACGATCGCGGATTATACCAAGAAGATATTGGCGAATGGTTTAACATGAGAAAATCTACTGTTTCTCAATGGGAAAGTGGCAGATTACCACATGCTTCCATAATTGCACAATTAGCAAGAAAATTTAATGTTGCTACTGACTACTTATTAGGTCTATCCGACAATGAAAGATCTGTTGAAACAATCGCTGCTCACCGCACCGACGATCTAATGAATGACTTGCCCCCTGAAGCACTTGAACGTATTGAGGAATTTAAAGAACTAATGAGATTAAAATACGGTAAGAAACCTACTTAATATACGGAAGGTGACACTGTGCCAGATGCTATGTTACAACTTACAGAAGACGAAGCAATCGCAGTTGAATTTTTTGATTTTGTTCCACCCATAAGGGGTATATATTTTACTGAAGAAAGCTTGCCTCCAATCATCGGATTGGACAACTCCTTATCTGGTGACACGCCCCTACTCCGCTGTATTTTAGCAGAAGAATTGGGGCATCACTTTACAACCGTTGGGTACTATATCCCCCGTGAATTTTATAATTATAGTGACCGCTTACATATTAGCAAAATAGAGTACAAAGCCATGCGCTGGGCAGCAGAATACTTGGTGCCAGAAAATGACCTACTCGACGTAATCGGCAGCGGCCTGTACGAACCTTGGGAACTAGCGGAACACTTTAACATTACAGAAGAGTTTGCGGTCTTTAGGATGAGGCTTTTTGGGGTTAATAAAATATGATGACGCAGCAAAAGACACAGCACTATTCCACTATTAGAATGGATAGGCTGTGTCCTTATTTTTAGTAATTACTTTTTTAAAAAGAAATATGTATGCATCTAGCAGTATTATCTTTTATTCTCTCATATAAAGCCTTAGACCACTTATCTTCAAGCTTTCCGGTGACAAAATAGATTTATGCGAATCAGGTGACGATTCTCTGACTCATGTTACAACCAAGATATCTTACTTCTTTATTCCTTGAAACAGCAGATTCCCTTCCAGATCAACAAAGTTTTAACAAGGATTCTTATTTCTCCAAATAAGTAAGTCAACACTCCCTATTACTTCTCTCAAACGAACATCCCTGTCCCCATGTTTTCCCCACTTAGGAGAGCGCCTTTTGTTTTCACACTTGGTTGCAAACGTTTTAGCCCATATTATCGCTCAAACATATTTTGTATAGCTAGCAAGTCTGATCGCCCTCATAGGGCTTGACTTTAATTAGCTAGCCTATGTCTTCCACTACACAATATCGAACCCTACAGAGTTCATTTTAACCTTAAATTCGTCTTTAAAATTTACTATTTTATCTGCATCTACTACAACAGTTAGTTCTTTTCTTGCCCGTGAACACCCAACATAAAAAAGTCTATACGCTGTTAACATGCCAAATATACTGGTAGATTTTAGACATGGTTCTACATTCGTTTTATTCGATTTTCCAAAATATGTATTAAATAAATCCTTAAAAATAAAATCGAAATATAT
>JAQSXG010000243.1 GCA_029256785.1 Neobacillus sp. | reverse complement strand
TGTAGCGTGGCGGGCACAATTATTCGGTTGGGGGGCACTTTACGTTCCTGAAGCGACTGCCTACCATGAAAGAGGATGGAAAAAAGACTCCAGAAAAAATCAACCATTATTTATTCGAAGATTCTCTTATATTAATAGATATCGAATGATAATCAAAAACGAGAGCTATTTATACATTTTGTTACATTCGATCTTCATACTACCATACGAAATTTCAAGCCTAGGATATGCTATTATTAAAGAACCTGGATTATTAAAGGCTTGGATTTATTTATTTTATGATTATAAAAAATTACTGTATAAGAGAAAAGTCATTATGAAAAAGAAAAAGAAAGAATTTTCTGAAATATATCGATTTTTCAATTGAACGATGCGGAGAATGTCTAAATGGAACAAATTGAAATGAAAAAACATAAATTGAATAATTCTAAGCTTATCCTTTGGCTAATCGCATGTGTTGTTATTTATATAGCCTTTTTGTTCTGGGGCGACCTTTCGAGTATTGGTGTAATCATCCGTACAATTCCGACAAAAATCTATGTTATTTCATTACTAGTTGTATTTTTTGGTTTTTTCATTAAGTCTATTAAACTGTTGTACACTTTAATGGTATTAAATATTAAGGTTTCTTTTAAGGATTCATTGTTTATTTTTTTTATAGGTACCGCTTTTGTAATAACTCCTGGTAAATTAGGTGAATTAATAAAGCCATATCTAATTAAGCGTAAATTTAATATTGAAATGTCTCGGACAATACCGATCATTTTCTCTGATCATTTATCTGCCTTTATAGCATGGATTGTATTTATTGCTATGACAATTGCCGCTTTTTCTATTGGATATGCTCCCATCCTGATACTGATCCTTATTTTGGTAGCGGGAATATCTTTTCTTCAATCTAAATCATTCTTTATAAAGTTGATAGAAAAGGTAACATCATTGTCCTTTCTCCAAAAATATAGGCCAAGTATATTGAACTTATATCTAAGCACTTATGATTTACTTAAAATTAAACCATTGCTAATTACAACGTCTTTTGCTGCTGCTGGATGTTTAACTGAATGCATCCCGTTATACTTAATTCTTAAATCACTCGATATCGATATTGCATTTGGTCAGAGTACCTTTATCGTTGGGATTGGGACAGTTGCAGGTACAATGTCGATGCTCCCTGGAGGGATAGGAGTAAATGAAATAAGTGTTGTTGGTTTATTAATGCATTTGGGATTGGATAAATCGCTTGCTGTTTCCGTTTCTTTGATTGAAAGGTTATTTATCCTTTGGTCGGGTGTAGTAATTGGACTTGCCGTACTACTTTTTACAAGAAAGAGATATTTTAAATAAGTGGGAGGAGAAATGGACTTATCGATTATTATTGTAAATTACAATACGACGGAACTTACTTTAAATTGTTTGCAATCAGTGTTTGACATCAAAACACATTACCAATATGAAGTTATACTCATTGATAATGGTTCCCGAGACGATTCCATAAGTCTAGTCGAAGAATTGTATCCCCAAACTATTCTAATCAAAAACGAGCATAACGTCGGCTTCTCTAGAGCAAACAACCAGGGGATCCGTGTAGCAGGGGGACAGTACATTCTTTTGTTGAACTCAGACACCACCGTCGAGCCTAGTACATTAGAAACAATGATTAACTTCATGGACATCCACCCAGAAGTAGGGGCATCAGGATGCAAAGTTGTGCTCCCTGACGGATTGCTGGACAAATCCTGTCGCAGAGGCTTTCCAACACCTCTTACGACGTTCTATTATGTTTCAGGACTCTCCAAGTTGTTTCCTACAAGCCCTCGATTTAACTCATACCACATGGAATATTTGAGTGAAGACGCAGCATACCCAATCGATTGTTTGGTTGGAGCGTTTATGATGGTTAGACGAGAAGTTGTTGATCAAGTTGGTTTACTAGATGAGCGTTTCTTTATGTATTTTGAGGATACGGATTGGTGCTATCGCATAAAAGAGGCGGGTTGGCTGAATTATTACTACCCCATGACCAAAATCACACATTTTAAAAGAGGTAGCAGCCGAGGAAGACCTTACAGAATCACTTACGAGTTTCACCGTGCAATGAAGCTGTTTTATGATAAACATTACCGGAGTAAATACCCTTTTTGGGTCACTATTCTCATGTATGCAGGTATTGCAACAAAATTCGGACTGACAGTGCTTAAAGATCAATTGTGGAAAGTTGCAAAGCGTGCGGATTCTTCTAAACGCACTGGCAAAGAAAACACAAAGGGCATAAGTCCCGGACAATAAAACAGACCGCCGATCTAGAATCGACGGTCTGTTGCTTTTTAATAAGCTCCTTCGCCCTTCAGTACAACCGGAATCGTCTTAAGCAAAATCTTAAACTCCAGAGACAAACTCCATCTCTCAATGTAGTAAATATCCAACTTCACCCATTCTTCAAACGGTAAATCGCTTCTTCCACTTACTTGCCATAGCCCGGTAATCCCTGGCCGCACATCAAATCTACGCCACTGGTAGTCCGTGTACTGTTCAACTTCATTAGGCAGCGGCGGACGTGGCCCTATGAGGCTCATTTGTCCCATCAGTACGTTAAACAGTTGGGGGAGCTCATCAAGAGAATACTTCCGTATAAAATGGCCTACGCGTGTTATGCGCGGGTCGTTTTTAATTTTAAATACCGGACCAACAGCTTCGTTCTGACTTGCTAGAGATGCCTTCAAAGCTTCTGCATTAGCGACCATGGATCGGAACTTTAGCATATGAAATGGTGCGCCATTTTTGCCTATCCGCTTCTGTTTGATCAAAAGTGGACCTCTAGAATCAATTTTTATTGCAATCGCTGTTATCAAAAGGATCGGTGAGATCAGAATTATACCAATCGCTGATAAAATAAAATCGGCACTGCGTTTCATAAACCAATTCAGTCCGCGCAGCGGCGTCCGGACAATCTCGATACATGGATAATCAAATGCATGATCGAAAGAGACACTTGAAGTAACGAGTTCAAATAATTCCGGAATAATTTTGATCTGGACATCGTATTTCCTGACGCTTGTAATCAGTTGGTTAATTACGCCGCGTTCCGAAGGGATAGTTATATATATTTCGTGAATTTTATGCTTTTGTACGAGTTGCTCGATTTGCGGTATGGATCCGAGAATTTGATGTCCCTTCTTATAATCGTCGAGGAATCCGATAAACCGGCTTCTGCTCGATTTGTTGGCGTTTAAGTTATCACGGATTTGTTCTCCCACGCGACCAGCACCGATAATCAATATATTTTTGTCGTAGTGAGCGGTCCTTTTCAAGAGGAGGAGAGCGCCAAGTCGTAAAAAGCGAGACAGCAGGAAGCTTAGAATCATTAGGATAGCCAAGACCAGAATAAGTACACGAGAGTAAATGATACTGGTTTTAAGGAAAAAGATTAGCCCAAGCGTGATCAGAAAGGAAAAGGCAACGGCCTTTCCTGCGATGATGGTATCATCAAAAACTTTAATGTCGCGGTTCCATTTGAACATTCCCCGCTGGTACAGCCAGCCCGTGTAGACTGCAAAGATAACACCCAGCAAAAGGACGTATTCTCCAATTACAGGGATTTGCAAAATACTGCTCCAGAAATTTGTCCAGTCGATCGGACCGTAATCCGCTGCTACCTTGTAAAGGAATAATATGGAGAAGCTTACCAAATAAAGAAAATACTCAAAAGCAATCAAGCCAATATTCAGCACCATCTCAACGCGAAGCGTCTTCTTCTTATAGCTGACGATATCCTCGGCGATGAGCAGGTGCCCTGGTTTCAAATTTTTACTCATCTGAATCTCGAGACTCATGGACAAACGCTCCTTGACAATCTTTGATATTTCCTAACAATTATAGCATACTATCGGCGTTTTAGTCCGGTCAAATGTTGTCCGCATATTTGTCCACCCCCCCACATACAGATGTACAAGTAATCATTATTTCGTGTGAGGGGTTGATGAAATGCGTCGGGTCACATGGATGCTGGCCATCGTGATGTGCGTTGCATTAGTTGCAGCCGGTTGTGGGACGAAGAATGCGGAGCAGGTTGTCAAAGATTTGGATCATGTGATCGGGAAGCTCGACAGCTATCAGGGTGCGGGGAAGATGACTTTGCAAACCGGTCAGCAGGCGCAGGAGTATAATGTGGAGGTGTGGTACAAAAATCCGCATTATTATCGGATCGCGCTGACTAATGAGGCAAAGGATATTACGCAGATCGTGCTGCGCAACGATGAGGGCGTTTTTGTACTGACGCCGCATTTGAATAAAATGTTCCGCTTTCAGAGCGATTGGCCGGAAAACTCGGGGCAGGTGTACTTGTATCAGTCGTTGGTGCAAAGCATTGTGATGGATAACGAGCGGCAGTTTGCGCAAGAGAAGGATATGTACGTTTTTGATGTGGCGGCGAATTACCAGAATGGGCTGCTGTCCCGTCAGAAAATTTGGTTGAACAAAAAGGACTATGCACCAAAACAAGTGCAAGTGTCCGATGAGAACAACAATGTGATGGTATCGGTCAATTTCTCGCAGTTTGAATTTGGCAAGAAGTTCGATAAAGATTCTTTCGACATGCAGCGGAATATGACAAGCTGGAACATCCAATCGCTGCCTACTACGGCGAAGGTCGGAGATACGGCGAAGCAAGGTGCTGTGGATGCTACGGCCAAACAGGGGACAACGGCTGCAGGAACAAATAAGTCAGGAACGTCGGGGACGTCGCTGCAACAAACGACAGCATCGGACAAGGCGGCGGCGGCTAAACAAAGCTTCGGGATCGTGGAGCCGAATTACTTGCCTAAGGGCGTGAAGAAGCAAGATATGAAAGAAGTGAAGCTGGGCGACGATAAAGGGATTTTGTTCCGCTATTCCGGCGCGTTCAATTATACGCTCATCGAGACGATGCCGCAGGCCAAGACGGTAACTTCACTCCCCGGTGATATTGTCGACTTGGGATATACGCTTGGAGTCGTTACTGGCGAAGAGAAGGGCATGAGGACACTGACATGGACCTATGACGGCATTGAGTATAGGTTGTCGACTGGGGATCTTCCGCCCACGGAAATGATTCGGGTCGCACAATCCGTACAAGGACAAGTGGGCAAGTAAGTTCAAGGATGCATAAGAACATACCCGGTTCCCCAGCGAAAAAAAAGTTTTTTGTGGGTATAGCCGGGTATTATCCTTTATTTGTCCGTTCCGGAAGGCGGTTTTGTAAGGCTTTGTTCATTGACAGTGCACCGGTATGGCATTACCATAGAAGAATGGTTTCAGGTTGGGCTTTCCATGTCAGGGATTGCTCCGGAAAATAAAGAAGGTGAACAGCTTGGAGACGTTTTATCGGCCGACGTGGGTGGAGGTTTCGTTGGATGCGCTTCGGCATAATATTAGGGCATTCCAGCAGGCGCTCCCGGCGGACATGAGCTTGATGGCCGTCGTTAAAGCGGACGCATACGGGCACGGCGCGGTAAAAGTGGCGCAAGAAGCTATGGCCTGCGGCGTCGGTTACATTGGAGTCGCGTTTTTGGATGAAGGGTTGGAGCTTCGGCGGGCAGGAGTGACTGCACCGATCCTGGTACTGGGCTATACGCCGCCGGAAGGGATTGTTCCGGCTGTGGAGCATGGTATTACTTTAACGGTATTCAGTGATGAATTGTGGCCGGCTTTGGACTTGATCGGGGATAGCAGGCTTCGTGTGCATGTCAAAATTGATACGGGCATGGGACGGATCGGGCTGCAGGCGGATGAAGAAGCCATTGCTTTTCTGGAGCGGGCGGTGCGGCATCCTTCACTGAATGTGGAAGGGGTATATACGCACTTTGCATGTGCCGACGAGGCAGATAAATCGTATACGCTGGAGCAGCACGACAAGTTTGAACGAATCATCGGTCATTTCCGGGATAACGGGATTGTGTTCCGGTATGTCCATACTGGAAATAGCGCGGCGGGTATCGAGTGCCCGGAGCTTTCCTACAACATGGTTAGGTTGGGGATCGGGATGTATGGGCTATATCCGTCCGAGGAAGTGAACCGGGAGCGGGTCGAACTGGAGCCGGTCATGAGCATCAAAACAAAGATGGCGCATATAAAGACGCTCCCTGAGGACTCTGGCGTGAGCTATGGCGTCATTTACCGGACCGAAGGGGAAGAAACGATTGCCACGCTTCCGATCGGTTATGCGGACGGCTACAGCCGCATGCTGTCGCAAAAAGTTCATGCTCTCGTGCGCGGGCGCCGAGTTCCGATTGTCGGCCGAATCTGTATGGATCAATGCATGGCGAACGTAAGCGGCATCCCGAATCCGACCAAGGATGAGGAAGTGGTGCTGATGGGACGGCAAGGCGAGGAAGTGGTTTCGGCGGAGGAGCTGGCTGCCTTGCTTGGAACCGTCAATTACGAAATTACGTGCATGGTGTCTCATCGCGTACCTAGGGTATACATTAGCAATGGCGAGCGTGAGTATGTTGCTAATCCTCTGGTGCGGTGAAGAGCGGATCGCTTCGCTTATGTATCAGCGTTTTCCGCTCAAGGACCGCACATGTGAAACATTTTCCAGCTGTTTTTTCATAAATAAGCGAAGGATTTTTCGGCTGTTTAACGAATATGTATAGACGGACCTTTAGGAGGAGCGCTTCTTGAGCATGACATCTCCACCACCGCGGCTGAAAGCGCATAGCAACAGAGCTGCCGCCAGTGGATGGTTAAGCTATGGGCGGCCTCAGCGGACAATATTTTGCAGAGGATATACATACGTGATATATCCCTCGCATATACTTGGTCTTGTATAAAATGACTGGATTGGCGACATACTGGGAGTATGGGTTGGGAATGTTTTGGAGGTGCGAGATCGGTGGCCAATGCGCATAACACGAAAAGGATCATGATCAGTCTTCCGGATAACTTGCTGCAGGAAGTGGACGG
>JAQSXG010000242.1 GCA_029256785.1 Neobacillus sp. | reverse complement strand
TACAATAAAGTTAAAGACTTCATTCCTTAATAAAGGGCTGAGGTCTTTTTTTTATTTTGCTATGTTGTTAAACTGGCCTGTTGATTTACGCTCCAGGTGTTCGCTTTCCGCGGGGCAGGCGGTGAGCCTCCTCGGCGTAAACGCCTGCGGGGTCTCACCTGTCCTGCTGCTCCCGCAGGAGTCGAGCACATTCCGCTCCAATCAGTTTCATTTTCAAAGGAATGCATTCAAAACTCTTCAAAAACAACAAACTTTTAGAAAACAGCCTTTATTTAAAAACACAGGAATTTTTCATTTTTCCTTCAAACCTTGTTAATAGTTTGGACATATTTTTTATTTAAGATAGGAGTATGAAATGATTCAATCCCTTACCTACAAGAAATCTTAAGGAGATTGATACTCATTGAAAAAGGCTAACTATATAAAATTTGTACTGGACATTATTTTAGGAATTACATTTGCACTATTTTACAATAAAAACGTTCTGGGAGGACTGCAATTTCACGAAATTGCCGGACTGACCATTTGCGGTGGTATCCTTGTCCACGTCCTACTTAATTGGAAATGGGTTAAAAATGTATCATTAAAACTGTTTGATCGGAAATTACCAAATAAGACACGACTGAGTTATCTTTTAAATTTATTATTATTGATTACGATGACTACCGTAGTCATAACAGGAATTTTTATTTCTAGAGTTGTTTTTCCAAATATAAATATAGGTAATGAACAATCGTTTAAGATGCTACATTTGACAGTGTCTTATCTGACGCTGATTATTGTTGCTGTTCATGTAGGTCTCCACTGGCAATGGGTGATGAATCTATTCAAAAAAATATTTAATATTAAATCATCTTCAAAAGTGATGGGCTATACTGCTAAGGTCGCAACGGTAATGATGCTCCTATTTGGGGGATACGAAATCTATTCCACTGGATTTGTAACAAAGGTTGCTCAGTCTGGTAATATTTTTTCAGCAAGTTCGCAGCAAGGGAAAATGGGTGGAGAAGGTTTTGGTCAACGCCAATTTGGTGAAAATGGTCAGCCACCACAAGGATTTGATGGAGAAAGACCAACGCCTCCAAGCGGTGATTTAGACAATAACGGTGAGAGTTCAGTGCCTCCAAATGGTGACTTCCAAGGAAATGGAAACAATTCTAGTAACCAATCGGATGGATCTCAAGGAAACGGAAGTACAGTTGCCAACCAATCTGGTGACTTCCAAGGTAACGGGAATTTCCCTGCTCGTCCTGATGGTGATTTTAAAGGTGAACACGGAGGAAGCTCGAATCCAATTGGCGTTATTGCTGAATACTTCGGCATTATGTCTGTTTTCATTATCCTAACCTATTATTTGGGAAAGATTAAACCAAAAAGTAAATCTAACATAGTTTAATAACTAGGCCACCATATCAACTAAATGGTGGCCTTTTTACTGTTCGAAAATACTATTTCAATAAAAAAATCCATCCTGACATTCTCCTGACACATTGGATGTTTATTCTATGAATGTAGGTAAGGGAAACACTATTAAATGGACTTAAATAAATAAAAAACATCTCTGTAAAATTGGGTTTTAAAAATAAATGGGTAAAGGAAGGAAGTAAAGCATGAAGAAATGGATTATCAGTATCGTAGTAGTCATGATCGTAATTGGTGCGGGTGCTACAGCTAACAGTTATTATACAAATAAAAATACTACGACAACGACTCAAACAGTTCAAACACAAACCGCTACAGCAGAAACTGAAAATGTAGAAGTGGCAGTAAGTGGGACAGGGAATATTTCCTCGATTAATAAAGAAACGCTGACAGCCGAAGGGAATGCAACAGTGGACGAAGTGTTAGTTGCTGTAGGGGATACAGTTGCAGAAGGTGATGAGTTAGTAACTTTTGTAGATGACACTTTAGACCCGATTGTGGCGCCGTTTTCTGGTGAAATTACTTCTTTAAATGTTGAGGCGGATGGCAAGGTTCAGATGGGAACTGAGTTAGTCGGGGTCACAGATTATAGTAATTTGGAAATGATCGTAAATGTTGATGAATTAGATATTGCTAAAGTAAAAGTTGGACAAACAGCAAAGGTTGATGTTAGTGCGCTAACTGATAAGGAATTCACAGGTACCGTGACAAGTGTCGCGAAAGAGGCGAATGATGATTCGAGCAGCACGGTTGCTAAATATAAAGTAAAAATAACCATTAATGAACCAACAGACATCAAAGTTGGGATGACAGCTGAAGCAACGATCACAACTGAAAAGAAAGAAAATGTTGTAACAGTTCCAGTAGCAGCCATTCAAAAGCAGGATGATAAATATTATGTCCTTGTTCCTTCTAAGGACCAAACAACCACTACTTCAACAGATCAAAGTAATGGAGCTACTACCACTACTAATAATTCAAAATCTACAAGTGATAATAGCACAACAGCAACAATTAAAACAACTCAAAAAACAGTTGAAATCGGACTGCAAAATAATACCGTTGTTGAGATTACTAGTGGTCTTGCAGAGGGTGATGAGGTTGTTCTTCCATCTCTGAACTCAAATAGTAGTAATAGTAATCAGAACAGCAATAATATGTTCCAAGGCGGATTCCCAGGAGGAGACATGGGACAAGGAGGCCCTCCAAGCGGAATGCCACAAGGAACCAATGGCGGTAGCCAAAGTGGTAGTCAAGGGGGCAACTGATCATGATTGAGGAACAAAGAATCGTCGAAATCAAAAACTTAAGTAAATATTATAAAATGGGCGGCGAAACGCTGAAAGCACTTGATAATGTTAGTTTTTCGGTAAAAAAGGGAGATTTCATTGCCATTATTGGTCCTTCAGGTTCTGGAAAGTCAACGCTAATGAATATGATTGGTTGCCTTGATTTTCCTGATACAGGTGAATATCATCTTGATGGAAATGACGTTTTTTCCTTGAAAAATAAACAATTAGCCGATGTTCGAAATCAAAAAATCGGCTTTATCTTTCAGTCCTTTAATCTGCTTCCAAAGCAGACGGCCTTTGAAAATGTTGAATTGCCGCTTATCTATCGAGGGCTTCATGGCAATGAAAGAAAAGAAACCGTCATGAGTGCGCTCAAAAAAGTTGGATTAGAGGAACGTGCTTTTCATTGTCCGACTGAATTATCAGGTGGACAGCAGCAACGGGTAGCCATTGCACGTGCTTTAGCAGGAACTCCGCCCATTCTTTTAGCGGATGAGCCAACAGGAGCACTAGATAGTAAGACCGGAGCCGAAGTAATGAAGCTAATGAAGGAACTTAATAAAATGGGTCATACGATTATCCTTATTACCCATGATTTAGATATTGCCAAACAAGCGAATCGAATTATCCGACTTCATGATGGCAGAATTTTAGAAGGGAAGGAGGCAGTTGTCCATTGAAATTTGGCCAAGCAGTAAAAATCGCTTTTAAAAATATCATTGCCAATAAGCTGCGATCATTCTTAACGATGCTTGGGATTATTATCGGAATTTCAGCGGTAATCGCTCTTGTTTCACTTGGACAAGGCGCATCCAAATCTGTTTCAGATGACGTTGCAGGTCTAGGGACGACAAAAGTGTCCATTAATCTGTCTGGTAATTCTGAAGAAGAAGTTGTGACCTATGATGACGTAATGGCGTTTGAAGACCTTTCAGAAGTTAAAGCCGTTTCACCAACTGTTTCAGGAAGTGGGACAGTAGCAAATGGAACGACAAGTATGGAGAGTGTCACGATTCAAGGGGTGATCCCATCCTATGAAACGGTAGAGGAAACATCAATTGAATCAGGACGATTTGTTCTACAAATTGATCAAGATAATCGAAATAAAGTGATTATTTTAGGAAAAAATGTTGCCACAGAACTATTTGGATTTACCAATCCAGTTGATAAATCGGTAAAAATTGACGGAACAACCTTTAAAGTAATCGGTGTTCTTGCTGAAAAAGGCGATGAATTGCAAGGGTCTGTAGACGATAAAGTGTTGATTCCATTTACAACAGCTCAGCGATTTCTTGGGCAAACGGTTGTGACTTCAGCCAATGTTAAAATGACCTCCGAAGATACCGTTGACATGGGAATTGCCAAAATGAAACGATCTTTATATATTCAATTTGCTGGGGACGACACAGCCTATAGTGTTCGAAACCAGTCTGATATAGCAGAAGCATTAACTTCTGTTACTGACACCATGACGATGCTACTGGCAGGGATTGCTGGAATCTCCCTTATTGTAGGTGGAATTGGAATTATGAACATCATGCTTGTTTCTGTTACGGAAAGAACTAGAGAGATTGGAATTCGAAAAGCAATTGGAGCAAAGAAAAAGGACATCTTAGGACAGTTCTTAATTGAAGCGATTGTCTTGAGTGGTCTTGGTGGGATACTAGGAGTAGTGATTGGAATCGGTAGTGCAGAAATTCTTTCATCCACTTTGGATTATGCGGTTTCGATCTCGTGGTGGGCAGTCGGCATAGCCGTCAGCTTCTCTATTTTTATTGGAGTAGTGTTCGGTATATTCCCGGCCAATAAAGCGGCAAATCTCAGTCCGCTTGAAGCTTTAAGATATCAATAAGTGTATGAGGCTGACCACAACAAAACGGTCAGTCTCATTAACTATTTTAAAATCATTCCAAATTCTGTACAAATAGCTGTACATTTTTCCAATTGCTCCTGTGATATAATGATGAAAAACTCGAGGACATTACGATGAAAACGATATTGGTAGTTGAAGATGAAGTAACCATCTCGATGGTATTATGCGCTTATTTAGAAAAGGAAGGATATGCGGTTCAACAGGCTTATGATGGGTTAGAAGCAATCCGGAAGGTGGAAGAAACTCGACCTTCATTAATTCTTTTGGATGTCATGATGCCAAATCTTGATGGATGGGAAGTGCTAGAAATCATCAGGAAAAAAAGCGCTTGTCCCGTCATCATGCTAACCGCTCTATCTGATACAGAACAAAAATTAAAGGGATTTGGCGAGGGCGCTGATGATTATATTACTAAGCCCTTTATTGCGGAAGAAGTGCTTGCCCGGGTCAATGCAGTATTAAGACGTTCCCCACAATTTCATGAAACCGAACAAATTAAATTCTATGGCTCATTAAAAATCAATTTTTTATCACATCAAGTTTTCGTAAATGGAATCGAAATCTCGTTAACCCCAAGAGATCTGTCCCTGTTTCTCTTTTTAGCACAGCATCCAAACCAAACCTTTACCAGGGATGCACTGATTGAGAGTGTGTGGGGATACGATTATGATGGAAGTGATCGAGCCGTTGACCTCGCTATTAAGAGAATTCGGAAATTATTAAAGGGATGGGATCCTGTAGATGGAGAAATTAAAACATTTCGGGGCTTGGGTTACCAGTTTTATGTTTCCTAAAAAAAAGACAAAAACCCCATTACTCTATTATTGGACAAAACGCTATCTACTCACTTTAGTCATTGGTCTTGTCATTATTGGGGTTGTATCAATTTTGTGGATTCGCCACAATAACATTCAAACAAAACTAGAATTAACCAAATTGCTTGCTCAAGAGCTTTCAGACCGGGCGATAAATGACCAAGGGGAAATCATGATTGGCCAGAAGCTCCCTTTTATTGTGCATGAAAGAGAAAAATTTTTGAACCCCGGTCAACCCCTTCACTTCTATATTAAAAATAAAAATGGTGAAGTGATGACACCCGACTTACACGGACCCGATTCTTTTGGTGATCCACAAGAAAGTATTGTTGAGTCGCTTCCTATTCCAAAGGAACTCACAGTAAAAAAGGTTGAAGTCGACCAATATCATAAAGCGTATGCGGTCATGTCCCCGATTCAATATGAGAAAAAAGTAGTTGGTGGAGTCTACATCCTTCAGCCAGTTGATAAGCTTACAAATTTAAATCAGCAGGATTACTATTTCTTAGCATTGTTACTCTGCAGTTTGGCGATTTTAGGTTGGTTTGTTATTTACTCGCTTTCGAAGAAATTGGCAAAGCCCGTTTTGCAAGTGGCTGGAGCTGCAGAGGAAGTGATGAAGGGGAATTATCTCGTAGAATTAAATGATAATGTCCAGGAAAAGGAACTTCATCAATTAATTATTTCCTTTAAAGAAATGACCACTCGTTTGAAGCAACTTGAAACATTAAGAACGCATTTATTAGCGGGTGTGACCCATGAATTAAAGACGCCAATCACCTCGATCAGTGCCCTCATTCAAGCGGTAAAGGATGATATCGTTAAAGGGGAGAAACAAAAGGAATTTTTGGTCATGGCGCTCAAACAGTCTGAAGGATTACAAAGTATGGTAGAGGATTTGTTAAATTTCAACACATTTTCAACAGGCTCAGTTAAGGTTGTTATGGAAAAATTGGACTTAACAACGATATTAAAAGAAATCGTTTACCAATGGGAAATTGTCCATCTAACGAATATGGAACATGTGAAGTTGAAGGTTGTAACCCATGAAGATCGGTTGTTTGCGTATGGGGATGTGTTACGAATTCAACAAATTCTTGTCAATCTTTTAAACAATAGTTTGCATGCTGTTAAAGGAAACAAAACGGGTGAAATAATCGTTACCATTTGCCAGGATGACGATTTTGTCAGAATAGAGGTACAAGACAACGGTTATGGCATCCCTGTAGATGAACAGCCTAATGTTTTCGAACGGTTCTACCGCGGCATCCATAAGAAACATGTTGAAAGGGGCTTAGGATTGGGATTACCTTACAGTCTGCTTTTAGCAAAAGCCCAAGGTGGTAGTCTCTCTTTAAAACAAAGTACTGGTGATGTTACGATTTTCTTATTAAAGCTACCCAAGCATTTAACCGCAAAATAAAATGAGGCAGACTCCAGTTGAGTCTGCCTCATATTATTTTAATAAATCACAATAGCTTGTTTACCCATTTGTTCCCATGCTTTAATAAAATTTTCACGGTTGACCTTTTGATTTTTGAAGCCATAGGGATTATTGATA
>JAQSXG010000241.1 GCA_029256785.1 Neobacillus sp. | reverse complement strand
CTTGATAGAGCAGTCCATCCTTCTTTTTCCCTGACACCAAAATATCTTCAATTTCATTAGGGAATAGAAAGCGAATGGTATCCAAACAATGAATAAAATCGTCATAGACAAATGTACGGATTTCAGCCGGATTAGTAATCCGATTCTTTTGTAGAATGATCATATTGATATCGGATACCTGATTCATGGCTGCATAGTTTGGTGCGAATCTTCTATTAAACCCAGTCATCAGCGTTAAATTCTTCTTTTTCGCTAATTCCACCAATTCCTTAGTTGAACCATAATGATAGGTAATTGGTTTGTCGACGTATACATGGATGTCATTCAGTAAAAGCTCTTTCACAACTTCCTCATGTGAATCCGTAGCGGAATGGACAAATGCCCCTTTAATTCCACTTTCAATCAAGGATGAAAGGTTATTATGTATGTTTGGGAACCGGTATTTCCTGCTAATTTCATTCAGTTTGTTCATATTTCTTGTATATAGGTGCATCTCAATCGCATCCAGAGTTCCTAAAACTGGTAAATAAGCTTTTTGAGCGATATCCCCTAAACCAATCATCCCTATCTTGAGCAAAATCAACCTCTCCTTTTGGTCTATTTATTCCAAATATGATCTACAAGTCCTTCTTTAAGAAGTATATCATTTTGTCTGGCACCAATTAAGTCAAAATGAGAATATCCATCTGGCCGGTGATGGATCCATTCCTTTCTTAATCCATGCTTTTCTCCCCATTTAGCGAGTAAATGGAGATCATGACACCCAACCTTTGTTACGGTTTTATAACCTGGAAAGCGCTCATCAAGCCAATAATGCGTAAGGAAAGCAATTTCCCCGTTGTCAATTTTTTGCTTCCATTCTTTTAGCTCTTGCCTCTTGATTCCAAATGCCATTAGAGATACCCTCCCAGATTAGATTACTTTTTCTTTATTTCTTCATACTTTAAGAACCATTCTGGAAATGCCTTTTTAAAGGATGTTGGTCTAAAATTGTCCCTTTTGACAATGATATGTGTAGAATTTCCTTCGGCACATACCTCGTCTTCTCCATTGACAACGGAATAGCCATATACTGTCTTAATTCCGTCATTTTTCTCTACCCAGGTTTTCACATACGCCTTATCACCATAGCGCAATGGTTTTTTATAAGTTATTTGAATATCGTATACTGGAGCATAATACCCTGCGCTTTCCATTTCGAGGTAGTTGTAGCCTATATCCGCAATTAACCCAGTTCTCCCCAACTCGAAAAATTTCAAATAATTCGCATGGTAAATGACACCCATCATATCAGTGTCTGCATAGTAAAGCTGTATTTCTCGTGTTGAAAAAAATACGTTCTCCAAATCATACATCCCCTATTTCATTTTATTTAGTGCGATTTCTATGTCTTCTACTTCTAGATATAAAGCCTTTTCTAGTAATTCTTCTTCCACCTCTTCGCTGAATAATCTCATTGCCTGTGCCTGGATCATTTCATCAACTAAATTAGTAGCAAAACGTCCATTTCCTTTATAACCTTTTTTCTCAATGTTTTTTCTAACAAAACTTCTGGATTCATCCGTCAGTTTGTATTGAAAACGTTCGGCATATGAATCGATAATAGCTACTAACTCTTCAGGGGAATAATCAGGGAACAAGAAAAACTTCTTAAATCTTGAACGAAGCCCTGGATTACTCTCAAGCAATTGGTTCATCTCATTAGGGTATCCAGCAAGGACGATGACCAAATTTTCATTATGCTTCGTCATTTCATCCACGAGTGTATCGACTACTTCTTTACCATAGTCACCAGAGGTTTGGCTAAGCAGTGAATATGCTTCATCGATAAATAAGACACCGCCAAGAGCTTCTCTTACTTTTTTCTTTGTTTTTCCCGCGGTTTGTCCAACATAGCCTGCTACAAAGTCAGCCCTGCTTGCAATGATAAGATGTCCACGTTTTAAGATGCCGCATTCTTTTAGAAGTTCCGCATAGATTTTAGCCACCGTAGTTTTCCCTGTGCCAGGGTTTCCCGTAAATACAGAATGTAATTGAATGGGAACGGTTGGCAAGCCTTTTTTTCTCCTAAATTGCTGCATTTTCACAAATGAGACAAGCGTTCGTATCTCGTCTTTTAACTCACCTAGACCAATTAATCTCTCTAAATGCTCATAGGGGGTTTCAGAGCTTTCCTTTTCCTCAACGCCAAAGTCTTCCTTATCTAATACCGTATAGTCAAGAATATGCTGGTTTTGCCCAGCCTTCACCGATCCCTTTTTAAAAATTGCTTCTAAAACAATGTTTCGGACGGTTCTCGCATTTCCGAAGGTATCATCGACGCGCTCCTGGTCAATTCGATAATCTAATTCTTGTTTTGCTTCATCAGTAAGGAGATAATCATTTTCAGCAGCAATTTTTTCAGTTATCATAATTAATTCTTCATTGGTATAATTCGGTAAATGGATGAGATTTGATTGTGGAAAACGACTCCGTAAGCCTGGATTTGCATCTAAAAATGTCCGCATTTCTTCGGGATACCCAGCCAGAATAACAGCAAATTTACCCCCGTATTCAGTGCCAGTCATTAGAGAAACCAGAGTGTCAATCGCCGTTTGTCCATAATCATTTCCCGTTTGTCCTTCACGCTTTAAGCTGTATGCCTCATCGATAAATAAAACACCACCAATGGCCCGTTCCACTACCTTACGGACATTCTCCTCTGTTTGTCCTACATAGGCACCAACAAGCTGAGAACGGTCTGTTTCAATAACCTCTGCGCGAGGCAGAACTTCAAGCTCATGATAGATTTTAGCTAGTAAGCGTGCAAGCGTGGTTTTACCGGTACCTGGATTTCCAGTCAGTACCATATTTAGACTAAGGGAGTCCTTTATTTGTAATCCCAATTCCTTCCGATGCTTTTGATATTTTAAAAATCGATAATAATCATTAACACGCTTTTTAACAGCATCCATTCCAATCATGTCATTTAACTGGTCAAGTGCCTGTTCAGATATAAGCTCCTTCTTTTCTTCTGCTCCATTAAATTGTAATAGCCACAACTGTTTCATTTCTTCAAGTTTCAATAATTGCATTTTTAATTCATCATAAAAGGTAGCTGTATGAAAGACACCGACAATCGATTCTTGATACTCCTCGGTTGCTTTTAAAAGGTTGAAGGTTACCTCGATTGATGCTGAAAGATGTTCGATGAGTTTTTTGTAGCGATTTAATAGATCCGGATTATTTAAAGTAGCTGCTAGATCCATTACCTCTTGTAGATCCTCGATATGTTCATCTGCTTCTGACAGAAAAGCCTGGCAAATACTTATGTAATGTTCGGCTACTTTTTTCTTTGCAGTCCGATTATCCGTTTCCCTAATTGCCGGGAAGGTTAAGATATCAAATATATCCTTTTTCTTTTTCCAGTCCGATTCAATGAAGTAGGCCTTCGCTCTTTTATTATTTGGATGTAGTTCCAATGCTTTTTCAAGCCAGGCGATAGCCAAAGTATCCCGTTTGTTTTGATACAGCCGTGAAAGTGCTGCCACTGTTAATAATTTTGATAAATGAATAGGGTTTGATTCGTAACTGATCGCTTTTAATATTTGGTTTTCCTCTGCAATAAGTCCATTTTCACTTTGCTCTGCTTCCCATTGCTCTATTTTTTCGATAGTAATCATGGGTTGATTATTATGTCGTATCACATTATCACTTCTTTATCTTAAAATTTCCCTTTAATCTTACCACAACCTGATACTGTACACTAAATGGGAGAGTTTCCATAGAAAAGAACCTGTCAGCTTTTTACTAACAGGTTCTTAAGATTTGAAAACGACAGATAATATTTTGCTTACTGTGAGTTTTCATCCTTAATTTCTGATCGAAAACTTTCAATACTTTCACGACGGCGTTCATTCTTTGCTTCAATCTGTTCCCGCTGCGTTTCACTATCAGTAAATTGAAGTGATTCCTCAGCAGCTTCGATGTTTTCGATTGTATCGTGAATCATCGATTGAAGTTTTTCCACATTATCACTGCGATCATCTGGTTTTGGTTTGTTATTATAAGCCATTTTCTTTTCCTCCTTGTTTGTTACTTTTGTACCAATATAGTTTGTTTCCAAATGCGAAAAATATCACAGGAAAAATATATGATTAACATAAAAAGACCCGCTAGCATATCCGCTTAACGAGTCTTTAATTCATTTATTCACCTTTGGTTTGCATTACTTGAGCATGCTTACCAGATGTATCCTGCATCTGTTTTCCTTTGTTACCGCCACTGCTATGCGGCTGAGTCCCAATATGGCTTGGTCTAAAACCTTGACTATGTTTTTTTGGATTACCCATGATTTTATCCCTCCTCTATAACATTTTGTCCAAAGTAGGAGAGAACATGTTTGGAAATCTATGTGAACTACTCAGCTTTGCCAAGTCGCTTTTCTTCTAAACGAATTTCAATTTTTTCCATTGCAGCACTATCTTTTAAAAGTTGAATTTTATTTTCAGAAACTAGTTCTGCAAAGGAACGTTTTCTAGGTTTTCTCATTATTATCACCTTCCTTATTTTCTATCTTAACAGGTATTATTACCGAAAACGCTTGCAATTATTACAACTTTTTGAAAATTATCGTAAATCGAATATTATTATTGCAAAATGAAAAGACATTGGTCTAAAAACCAATGTCTTTTGTTTAAACTCTAGCTCCAGCTCCCAGCGACTAGTGGGCCTAGCTAAATGGGCTCTTCCGCCTTTTTGTTGTTAATCCAACTCATTTGTATATTGTTTCATCGTTTCATAATTCATTGCGCCGATATATTTGTTACCGATATTTCCTTTAGTGTCTATGAAGTAAGTGGTGGGTATAGAAATAATTTGATATACCTCGTTTACTTTATCGTCCTCATCTAATGGAATAGAAAAAGTGATGTTATTTTCATCAGTAAAAGCTTTAACATCTAGATGTGGATCAATATTTACTGCCAAAATGACAATATCCTCGCCCACTTCCTTATGGAATTTCTCCATAGCAGGCATTTCCGCTTTACAAGGTGGGCACCAGGTTGCCCAAAAATTAAGCATTACCTTTTTCCCTTTTAAATCAGACAGCTTAACTGTTTCCCCTGTTAATGTTTTTAGTTCAAAATCAGGTGCTTTGGCACCCGTTTTCAATCCCATGCTCGCGGTTTCTTGACTAACGTTAACGTTCTCGGGCTTTGTCTCCGCCTTCTTATCAACTGCCTGAACAATTGCAACCGCAAGTAGTGATATTAATACGACTGCTGCAATCATTTTTTTTACCATGCCCTTAAACCCCCTTCATCAATATGTGCTACATCGATTTTACACTATAAAGTAGGTTAAAATAAAACTTGTCTATGCCAAATATGTGACGAAATGAAGAACATGGGAATGAAAATCATCCTAAATTAATTATTAAAAGCGTCGATTATTCCTTTAGTCACTCGCTCTACAATGAGATCTATATCCTTATCAGAAAGTGATAGCTCTTTATCTTTCTTCAATGCATGTGTTCCTTCAGGAGTTTCTACGCCTAAAGGTGATTCGCCCATAATCTTCATCATTTTCTTTAATTCTAATAGCCTAGCCACATTATGTTTAGAAAGCTCTCGGTCGCCATTTAATTGTTTGGCTAAATAGTTAATTTTAGCGCTAAACTCTAAAGATTCCATTAAATAATATGCATGATCCAAATCCTTGCCCCAAGTTAATGCGCCGTGATTTTCTAATAAAACTCCTTGATGGTTATGAACATGCTTTTTCACAGCGTTTGGTACTTCTTCTGTTGAAGGTGTTCCGTATTCAGCTATAGGGATCGTCCCTAAATAGACAACAGATTCTGGCATGATTGCCTGATCCAAAGGAATCCCTGCAATCGCAAAGGCGGTCGCATATGGTGGATGAACATGAACAATGGCATGTATATCCGGACGTTCTTTGTAGACCATAAGATGCATTTTCATTTCAGATGTCGGCTTATAATCACCTTCAAGTACATTACCATCGCCATCTACCTTAACAATCATATCTGTTGTTAGAGAGCCTTTGCTGATACCTGTTGGAGTTATAAGAAATTCGTTTTCATCAATACGAATGGAAATATTACCGTCATTAGCGGCAACGAACCCTTTTTCATAAACTCTCTTTCCAATTTCACAAATTTGTTTCTTATATTTTATCTCTATAATCATTGCTACCCTGCTTTCGTTTCTGTTTCATCATTTGAAAAGTTTTGGAAGCTCTTCTTGAAAATTATTTGTTAGTATTCCCTTTTCTGTAATAATTGCTGTCACAAGATGATGTGGTGTTACATCAAAAGCGGGATTAAAGACTTTTACGCCTTCAGGAGCCGTTCTTTTTCCAAAGCCCTCGGTAATTTCCCTCGCATCTCTTTCTTCAATAGGAATCTCTTCCCCTGTTTTTGTTTCTAGATCAATGGTAGACATCGGTGCTGCCACGTAAAAGGGGATATTATGAGCTTTAGCTAGTAAGGCTACACCGTAGGTTCCTATTTTATTCGCTACGTCCCCGTTTGCAGCCACACGGTCACAGCCTACGATAACTGCCTGTACCTTACCTTTTTGCATGACCATTGCTGCCATACTGTCCGTGATTAACGTAACATCAATTCCCGCTTTCATAAGTTCCCAAGCCGTTAGACGTGCACCTTGTAAGAGTGGTCGGGTTTCGTCCGCAAACACTTTAATGTCCCAACCTTTTTCTTTGGCTAGATAAAGTGGTGCAAGTGCTGTACCATACCTTGCTGTTGCGATTCCACCTGCATTACAGTGTGTAAGAATTCCCATTCCATCCTTAAGCAGGGTTAAAGCATGCTCTCCGATTGTTCGGCATACCTCTTCATCTTCCGTTCGAATCAAATGAGCTTCTTTCACTAATGCCTCCTTAATACTTGAGACAGGTAGGTCTTTTTCTTTTAGTGCACGTTCATTCATCCTTTTTAGTGCCCAAAATAAA
>JAQSXG010000240.1 GCA_029256785.1 Neobacillus sp. | reverse complement strand
ATCAGTGATAGGTACGGCTTTTAGGATTACTTCATCCCGATCAATTGGAATGATATTGGCAACGTGCTGCCCAAGATCTTTCCAACGAATATCAGGAAGCTCATGGACTGGACAATATAAGTAATTACCTTTATTAGTAAAGAGTAACAAGACATCCTTCGTATTCATTTCAAGTTGAGATAGAAGGCGATCAGAATCCTTCATCGCCAAATCTTGTCCATTAGAAGCAGCAAACGAACGCTGGCTTGTTCGTTTGACATAGCCTTCCTTCGTTACCGTAACAATAACATCTTCGCTAGCTACCATCACTTCGAGATTTATTTTTAGTTCTTCAATCTCTGCTTCAATTTTTGAACGGCGTTCATCGGCAAATCGCTTTTTCACGTCTTTTAAATCTTTTTTAATGACCGAGTGAAGTTTGCTTTCACTTTCAAGAATGGCCTTCCACTCCGCAATTTTTTTAGCAAGCTCTTCTGCTTCGTTTTGTAAAGCAGTAATGTCCGTATTCGTTAAGCGATATAGCTGTAAAGATACAATGGCTTCTGCTTGTGGTTCCGTAAAATCAAATTTAGCGATTAAATTATCTTTTGCATTGCGTTTATCCTTTGATGCACGGATGGTTGCAATCACTTCATCAAGTATCGATAAAGCCTTTATCAGTCCATCGACAATATGTTGACGTTCTTTCGCTTTATTTAGTTCGTATTTGGTTCTCTTTGTAACAACTTCCTTCTGATGGTCAATATAGGCATCAAGTAATTCACGTAAGCCTAATAATTTTGGCCGTTTATTAGAAATTGCGACCATATTAAAGTTATACGATACTTGCAAGTCACTGTTTTTATATAAATAATTTAGGACTCCATTTGCATCTGCATCTTTTTTTAAGTCGATGACGATTCTTAACCCAGTTCGGTCTGTTTCGTCACGAATTTCTGAAATTCCCTCTAATTTACGATCAAGGCGAAACTCATCAATTTTTTTAACGAGATTTGCTTTGTTGAGCTCATAGGGGATTTCAGTGATGACAATCTGCTGTTTGCCCCCGCGAACAGTTTCTATATCAGCTTTACTGCGAATAATGATTTTCCCTTTACCAGTTTCATAGGCTTTTTTAATTCCATCAATGCCTTGAATAATGGCTCCAGTTGGGAAATCTGGACCCTTGATAACAGTCATTAACTCATCAACCGTTACATCTGGTTTATCCATTCTCATAATGACGCCATCTATGACCTCTCCAAGATGGTGCGGCGGGATATCCGTTGCATACCCGGCAGAAATTCCTGTTGAACCGTTTACTAACAGGTTCGGGAACATTGCAGGTAATACCGTTGGTTCTTTCGACGTGTCATCGAAGTTTGGTATAAATTCTACCGTATCTTTCTCAATATCACGCAGCAACTCAGCAGAAATGGCAGATAAGCGAGCTTCTGTATAACGCATCGCAGCAGGTGGATCTCCATCAACGCTTCCGTTGTTACCATGCATTTGTACGAGAACATTTCTAACTTTCCAGTCCTGACTCAGCCGTACCATTGCGTCATATACCGATGAATCACCATGAGGATGATAGTTACCGATAACATTACCTACGGTTTTAGCTGATTTACGGAAGCCCTTATCAAATGTGTTTCCTTCCACGTGCATGGCATATAAAATCCTTCGCTGTACTGGTTTTAAGCCATCCCTAGCATCTGGGAGTGCACGCTCTTGTATAATGTACTTACTGTATCTACCAAAACGGTCGCCAAGTACGTCTTCTAGAGGCAGGTCGCGGAATACTTCATTTTTGCTCATTCTTCAGTTTCCCCCTCAACCACCGTTATATTTTCATTTTCCAGGATCGTATCTTCTTCTTCCAATCCAAATTCCACATTACTTTCGATCCATTTACGTCTCGGTTCAACCTTATCACCCATTAGCGTGGTAATACGTCGTTCTGCTCTTGCCACATCATCAAGTTTTACACGAATTAAAGTTCGTGTTTCTGGATCCATTGTTGTGTCCCAAAGCTGGTCGGCATTCATTTCGCCAAGTCCTTTATAACGCTGAATGATATAGCCTCTGCCAATCTTTTTGATGGCACCTTGTAATTCATCATCACTCCAAGCATATTCAACCACTTCTTTTTTGCCAGTCCCCTTACTTACTTTGTATAAAGGAGGCATAGCTAGATAAACTTTTCCGGCTTCGATAAGCGGCTTCATATAACGATAAAAGAAGGTTAGAAGCAATACTTGGATATGTGCGCCATCTGTATCGGCATCGGTCATGATAATTACCTTATCATAATTCACATCTTCAATATTAAAATCAGCGCCAACACCCGCACCGACCGTATAGATGATGGTGTTAATTTCTTCATTCTTAAAAATATCGGCAAGCTTAGCTTTTTCCGTATTAATTACTTTTCCTCTTAAGGGCAGGACTGCTTGGAAGCGACGATCGCGTCCTTGCTTTGCTGAGCCTCCAGCCGAATCACCCTCAACCAAATAAAGTTCGTTCCTTTGCGGATTTCGCGATTGAGCAGGAGTCAGTTTACCAGAAAGAGAAGTTTCGGAACGTTTCCGTTTTTTTCCACTTCTTGCATCTTCCCTTGCTTTTCTGGCTGCTTCACGTGCTTGATATGCTTTAACCGATTTTTTTATGAGTAACGTACTTGTTTCAGGGTTTTCTTCAAGAAAATAGGATAGGTGTTCAGAAACAACAGCATCAACTGCTGAACGCGCTTCACTTGTCCCCAGTTTCCCTTTCGTTTGGCCCTCAAATTGCAGCAGCTCTTCAGGAACTCGAATGGATATAATAGCAGATAAACCTTCACGAATATCAGATCCATCCAGATTTTTATCTTTTTCTTTTAAAAGAGCGACCTTTCGGGCGTAATCGTTAAATACCCTTGTCATTGCTGTTTTTGCACCAGCTTCGTGTGTACCGCCATCCTTTGTACGGACATTGTTTACAAAGGACAATACGTTTTCTGAATAACCGTCGTTAAATTGAAACGAGAATTCGACTTCAATCCGATTTTGAACACCTTCAAGACTAACGACAGGATGTAAGACATCTTTTTCCTCATTTAAATATTCAACAAAGGCCTCGATACCGTTTTCATAATGGAAAACCTCATGAAAACTGTTGCGATCATCAATGATCTCGATTTTTAATCCTTTTAAAAGAAAAGCAGATTCTCTTAACCTCTCACATAAGGTCTCAAAATTATAAGTGGTTGTCGAAAAAATGGTTGTATCAGGCTTGAAATGAATGGTCGTGCCCGTTTGATTCGTCTTGCCAACTTTTTCTAAGGTTGTTACCGGCTTCCCGCCATTTTCAAAGCGCTGTTCATAAATAAAGCCGTCTCGTTTAATCGTAACGGTTAGCATCTCTGATAAAGCATTCACTACGGATGCACCAACACCGTGGAGACCGCCACTAGTTTTATAGCCGCCCTGACCGAATTTGCCGCCAGCATGAAGTACAGTTAAGATAACTTCCGGCGTCGGTTTTCCCATTTTATGCATACCGGTCGGCATTCCGCGACCCTTGTCTGTAACACTAATAGAATTATCCTTATGGATCTTAACGATAATTTGATCGCCAAATCCTCCTAAAGCCTCATCGACAGAGTTGTCGACAATCTCATATACAAGATGGTGTAAGCCGCGTGAGTCAGTGCTACCAATATACATCCCTGGACGCTTTCTGACGGCCTCTAATCCTTCTAGTACCTGTATGGCATCATCATTATATACAAAAGCTTTCTGATTCTTTGCCACTAAAATACCCCTTTCATTCCCTACAAAAAGAAAACAACATTCTGATTGCTATTTTTATATTTAATAAATCATTCGAGTAGAATTATACAAACCTGACTAAATAATTAGAACGAATGTTTGACACCCTCATTTTAACACAAGTTCTTGAAGCGTCTATGCTTTATTTTAGCGATTTATTTTAATTTGGCAAATGACTTATTTGCAACAATTTAATATTTTTATAAAACTTTATAAAAATTGATGGGAAAAACATGAAAAAAAGCAGTTAATTTTTAACCGCTTTTTTTCATGTTTTTATTATTTTGTAAGAGCGTGCATGACCTTGATACAACGGTCCATGATCACTGTGTAACCCTTGTCTTTCAATAACTGATAAGCTTCCTCATTCTCAAGACCTTGCTGTGCCCAAAATACATCCGCATCAATTTCAATAAATTCTTTAGCCACATCGAGTAATTGTTCGGATCTACGAAAAACATTAACTATGTCAATATGTCCCTCAATTTCTTTTAATGAAGCAACCGCTTTTACACCAAGTACCTCATCAACTGTTGGATTTACAGGTATAATTTCATACCCTTCTTTTTGCATGACCTCAGTAACCATATAAGAAGTTCGGTCCGGTTTATCACTTAAACCAACAACTGCTATTCTTTTTGATTTTTTAAGAATGGCTCCCATTTCTTCAAGACTTGGATTTTCAATTGCCATGAAATCGTCTCCTTTATTTCCTTATTTTTACTACTTTCTATAACTATAACACATGTTTATCTATACAAAAAAATAAAGCTCCTGAAATCTCTGGAGCTTTAAAAATGTATAAATTTAGACTGAGATGAGCGACGGAACGATGTCAGAGGTTACTTTAGGTACAGTAAGAGAGAAACGTGCCCCGTCACTGGTATTCTCTACAGAGACATTTCCATTCATATTCTCAATGATCATCTTCGTCATGTATAGACCTAGACCAGTTCCTTGTGGTCTGGTGGTAAAATAGGGGTCAAATACTTTACAAAGTATCAGTGGGTCTATACCACCAGCATTATCCGTAAACACTGCAATTAATTTATCTTTCGACTCTTCAATGTTAATTAGCACTTTTCTTTTGGAGATATCGTTCTGTACAAAAGCATCTTTTGCATTTGTAAGGATATTTAAGACAACTTGGCTGTATTCATTAGGAAAACCATACGCCATTTGTTGACCTCTATATTCAAATTCTACTTCTATTCCATGATTTTTTAAGCTAGATGAAAAGATAGACAGGGCATCTTCAATGGACTCCGAAACTTCGAAAGCACGCGGTTCTTTGTTTGGACGATAGAATTTACGAAAATCATTAATTGTCCGGGACATGTGATTAATTTGAATCAAACTTTCTCTTGTAAAACTATCAATAAATTGATCGTTTAATTCCCCAAACTTGAGTGCTTCTCGTACCTCTTGAATCGAAAGTGAAAGTCGATTTAACGGCTGGCGCCACTGGTGTCCAATACTAGCAATCATTTCCCCCATTGCAGCAAGTCGGGACTGCTGGATTAAAATATGCTCCTTCTGATTGTTCTTTGCTACTTCTTCGAGGATTCTATTTTCTAAAGAGTGGTTAATGGATTTAAGAACTTGAATATTACTAACTGCAGCCTCATATTTCTCTGCCAATTGACGATATTCTTCTTCACGGTTATTTTGATTATTCATATGCTCACTACCTTTAATTGGAAGATAAAAATGATGTTACATAAATTATATTTCGAGAGGACTATTCATATCAATCAATAACAGGCAGGTTTAGGAAATCTCCATATTTCCGTAATAAATTAGCCTTAAGTTAGACAGATTATATTAAAAAATGGGTTAAAAAAAAGACAGGTATCCCTGTCTATTTTTGTGTTACAGCTTGATTGTCCGTTAAATTTAAGGAAGCCCAAGCCGTTTGATCTCCGAAGGATCTTGACCAAGTAGCTACCCCTGCAAGTTGATATAAAGCTGCAAGTTCCGCTCGTTTCCTTAAGCTTAGTTCATCCTCAAGCCACATTTTATAGGTCGCATTTTCATTTTCATCATAGAATTCTGCATAGTTTTGTCCGCTAATAGGATCGAAGATTGGCTGCAATGCATTTTCGGTTATCCAGTCTTTCGCTTTATCCATGGATAGTGCACTAGCAGTTACCTCAATTTCTCCATTATCTAGTTTTTGTTCTTTCCAAAGTCTTGTGTAAAGTGGGACACCTAGAATTAACTTGTCATTAGGTACCTCTGTAAGAAGGTTTTGCAAATTGATTTCCACCCAAGGTAGGCTTGAGACACTACCAGCACCCGATGCCGGTCCCCAATGCTCATCATAAGCCATTACGATTAGGTAATCGACAATCTGAGACAGTTCACTTCTCTCATAAAATGATGACCAGTTATTGTTGTCTCCAGCTGAAAATGTAATATCCATTGATACGACTAAACCCGCTTCGTGTAAGTAGGGGGTTGCCTCTCGCATGAATTGAGTAACAAGCGGGCCATCCTCCTGTTTTACATTTTCAATGTCAAAATTTATCCCGTGTAGTTGATACATTTAACTAAAATAAAGTAGCTGTCGAATAATTGTTTGCCTTGTTTCAAAGTCTTTTAGAGCTTCATGTGTTAATACAGGGTCGAATGAATTAGAAAATAATCCCCACACCTGATATCCTTTTGACTGAGCCCATTTACTGTATTCCAATGAGGCTAGGTTTTTTATCGAACCATCTTTGCCAGTAAGCGAGAACCAGGTTGGTGAAATAACATTGACGCCATTCATATCAGGGATTTGCGTAAAATCTGGATTTTTCGTATAGACTGCTTCCCATGTTAGTTGAATGGGACCTTCAATTTTTGGAATGGGAAAGGGTTCGTTATTTCGTGGGATTGTAATAACTACTTCCTCTTCTTTTTGGACAAACTCCTTTTTTAGATAACCACTCACGCCATTTTCTTTTCTAACTAAATAAAAATCCTCTTTTTCCCCTTCAATCATGACTTGTTCCTTTAATTTTACTGAAGTAGTATAAGGCGATTGCCATGAAGGTTCTGATCTTAGTCTTAGCTTTTCTTCATGAACCTTTTTATCAGTGATTTTTGCAGTATGGTAATTTTCACCGTCTTTTTGTATCCATACTGCATGATTGCCTAACAGTCTATATTGGATCGTAAAATAGGGTAGTAGCGGATCT
>JAQSXG010000239.1 GCA_029256785.1 Neobacillus sp. | reverse complement strand
ACATTGACGAGAGATTGGGTTTTATCATATCAAGACCAAATTTATTCCATTCCTATCGCCAACTATCTGAACTAATGGTTGAGCAGGAAAAACTTTATGCAAAGAAAAACATAGTTAAAAAAGCGTTCAAGCCAAATGGCTGAACGCTTTTATATTTTACGTTACTAGCAATTAATTATTACGTGATCCGGGATTATTGCCGCCGGTGCCATTCCCATTATTACCATTGCCGGTACCAGGGGTTCCAGGTATGGTGCCTGGTGGAATTTCGCCACCGGTACCATCTTCATTTCCTTCTTCTTCTTCACCTTCATTTTCATCTTCATCTTCCTTGTCTTCCTCTTCTTCGACAGGATTAGGAACTTGAAGTGAAGTGTTGACGGAGTCACTTGTTTTATCTCCAACCTTCGCAAGGATTGTCATTGTAAGTGAAGCCCCAGGTGTAACTGGAATCTTTAGATTTGTCTCGGTAGTTGTAAAAGTCTTCGGTTCCGTTCCATCATTGCTGGTGATGACAAATTCAACATCCAGCTTTTTATCATTTTTGTATTTCCATGATAGTATAATTTCTTTTGTTGCTGGGTCATAGGATGCTTTTAAATCAGTTGGTGTGTCAATCTTGTCATACTTATCGGATACTGTCTTTGGTGCATGCCCTTTGACAGCATATTCAACAATAACTTCATCGTTTGGTGTGAATTCACCGGCCAATACTGGTGGCATTGAACCTTTCTCAATTCGCACTTTTTCCACACTATCAGGTACAGTAAAGTCAGGATTTTCAATATCTTTAGATACATGCTCCATAATACCTTTGAAAATATATTGAGCAATATTTTGATCCCCTGCAGTAACAGGCGTTGAACGATCTTTATATCCTGTCCAAATGGCTGCAGTATAATTCGTTGAATACCCTGCAAACCATACATCTGGTGCAGAGCTGCTGCTCTTAATATTCCATTTTTCACGGTCTTCAGCACTGTAGTTTGTTGTACCTGTTTTTCCAGCAAGTGGAACACCAGGGACGTTTGCTCTTCTACCTGTACCTGTAACCATTACACTCTTTAACATATCTGTAACCATGAATGCGGTATAATCTTTCATAACAATCTTTGACTCTGGTGCTGTATCAATTATTGTGCCGTCACGTAGCTTGATTTTATTTACAGAATGGGGTTTAGTATAAAAACCTTTATTTCCAAATGCGCTATATGCGCCAGCCATTTCTAGTGGTGACACACCAATCGTCTCACCGCCAAATCCTCCAATAGCATAAGATTCGTAAATTTCCTTTAAGGGGATACCTAGACTAACTGCAAATTCTTTCGCTTCTTCCAAGCCAACAGCCTGTAATGCCTGTATAGCTGTTGTATTCCTAGATAGTGCAAGGGCAGTCCGCATTGACATTGGACCCATAAATTTATTGTCATAGTTTCCAGGTTTTTCTCCGGTTGAATAGGTAATTGGTTTATCCTCAATTGTTTGATAGGTTCCCCACTTAAGATATTCAATAGCAGGACCATAATCAAGAATCGGTTTTATCGTTGAACCAGGTTGACGTTTTGTATCAATCGCATAATTAAAACCTCTTTTTACGTTTTGATTTCTCCCTCCACCAATCGCGCGAATTTCACCTGTTTTTGTATCTAGTAGTACAACTCCAGCCTGGAATTCTTCATCAGGATAGTTAACAAATTCATCTGTATCCAGAACCTTATTCACCTGTTTCTGGGCATTAGGATCAAGTGTTGTATAGATGGTTAAACCGTCAGAGAAAATGTCAAGTTCCCCTTGTTCCTGGACTTCATCAATCACTGCATCTACAAAAGATTCATAAGGGGTTTCATCACGAACACGTTCCTCTTCTTTAAGCAAGGTTGCCGTAACAGGAACACTTTGTGCTGCCTCTTTCTCTTCTTTTGAAATAAAGCCATGTTGTTCCATTAACATAAGGACGATATTACGTCTTTTTTCAGCCTTCTCTGGAAAGTCAAAAGGGTTATAGTTATTTGGACTTTGTGGCATGCCAGCAAGCTGTGCGGCTTCTGGCAGGGTTAGATCCTTTAATTCTTTGCCATAATAGATTTTAGCAGCAGTTGCAATCCCGTGACTGTTCTCCGAGACATAAACTTTATTAACGTACATTTCAAAAATCTGATGCTTTGTATATTCTTGCTCAAGTTGATAGGAGAGCCATGCCTCCTCAACTTTCCGTTTTATCGTTTTTTCAGGAGTTAAAAAAGAGTTTTTTACCACCTGCTGGGTTATTGTACTAGCTCCTTCAGAGCCAAACCCATCACGGAAGTTTGCCAAAACGGCACCAGCCAAACGGATGGGATCTAAACCATGGTGTTTATAGAAACGAACATCTTCAACTGCAAGAATTGCGTTTTCGACAAGTTTTGGTATATCTTTATAATTTACATACTCACGATTGGCTGCGCCAACTTCAGCTATTAACTCACCGTCTTTATCTAAAAGTTTGGATGAGATGGGATCCTTTAATAATTTTGGATCAAGTTCAGGAGCATCCTTTACTAAAAAGGCAAATGTTCCAACACCTGTTAAAACCCCGATAATTCCAAGTGCAACAAGAATGAAAAAAATCTTCTTAATAATGCCTGTTGGTTTTTTCTTACCTTTTTGTTTACCCTTAGCTTGAAGTTTTTTTCGGCGCTCCTCTCTAGATTGAGATTGATCTGCCATAATAATTCCTTCCTTTCTAACACCATAAAATTCATTTACTAGAACTTATATAAAGTATCTACAATCTTAATATAGTCAATTCGAGGATGAAATCCAAGCGGGATTAAGATACCTTTTTGCTCGATTTCTTCCTTCGTTATTGATTTTCTCCCGCCGCAAATCATTCGGTCCCAAAAGTCTAACAAATGGCGGGCTTCAAGAAAATATACATGTTCATATTTTGAAAAACGAAGGATCACAAAGCAAATTCCTTCTTGATTTACTACTTCTTCCATGTGGATAATTTGATGATGATGAAAGTTTTTTAATGGAAAAGAGGTAGGATTTTGTGTTTCCTTTGCTTCAAAGTCGATATACTTACCTTTGTAAACTCCATTATAGTCAGTAGTTGAGGCTTGCTTGAAGTAGGCCTCCTTAATAACCGCTGCACTTCTCTTCGGATAATCTACTTGGACAATTTGGACAGGTGTCGGCTTTTTATGGATAACTGCTATCTTTCTTTCCCGATAAAATTCATTCGTTTCATTTAAATCTTCTTCAAGTGTCATACCTCTATTACTATAGGAATTGTTTTTTTGAATTTTCCCCCTAGAATTAGAATCGGTATCTTTAGGAATATACCTTTTTCCATTTGGATAATTAAAATTCATGATAAGCACCTCTCAAGCTATTACCTATCATATCATATCAAATCTTTACGATTTTCGCGTGTATAAATTTATTAGGTAAACACACCCTAATAAATACAAATGTACATTACCGGAAAGAAAATAACATGATTCCTTTTTCACATAAATTATCAGCTTAAGGATTCTAAAAAACTACTCATTTTAATCGATAGGAAGATGTATAATATGAATCCTCTTACAATACAGGAGATTGAGATTGTCAGTCAAATTAGAAGACAGACAGATAAGAAAAATCTCGATAATATTTCCCGAACAAATGCCTATTTTTCATTTTTTAAACAAAATCCAGATATTATTTGGTCCTTCCTTGCAAGCATGGTCTCACGGAATGGTGGATGGAATATGTGTGACCTTGAAGGATCTGTCTTTCCAAGTCTTTTAAAACCCCAGACAAGAAAACAGCTATTCCTCACATTTGAGCGAGCAAACTGGCTGATATTTCATGATGTTTATCCTCAGTTATTGCTCTATCAGTATTCGACGAAAATTCAACAACCAATGTTTCATTTGCTCCCATATTTTAATGTATCCCTGTTTATCCAAAGTGAATGGTATACATATTGGAGCGAAAGTGATAGGGAGCGTCTTACGACTGCACTGATTATTAACGAACAAAATGTAATACATGAACCGGTGATCCAGCATCCTATATATAAAAAGAAAGTGTTCCATTCGCTCCCATTTAATTTTCAGGATTGGCTTCATTTCAGTTCTGTATTATTTCCAACTTGTGGTGGGGAGGTATATGGGGCAAGTGTAAATGGCTTTAGATCACTTTCAAAAAGAATTAATCTCGGAAAAAGACTGGCACGAATCTTAACACATCCACGACTATTCCCATATTTCTTTGAGTTTGCAGAAAAAACTCCGCATACTGGATCACGAGATGATTACGAACGGTATTTAAAGAAGAGAACAAACCGCAAAACTCCTTTATTACGGGCTACTTTTCCAATTATTGAACATCATCGACATAAATACGAAGACTGGAGTAAACACAGGTTTATTAACCCTATTTGGTTGCACAAACAAGTTAAGCACCAGCATCCAATCCAACTAACTGATTGGTATTATGAGAAATCAAACCAACTTGAGTTAATTCTTACTATGCAAAGAGCCTTAAATTTAAAGAAAATGTAAAAAAGCAAGGGAATTTCCCTTGCTTCTTACTGTACCCAGCTTATTCTGCTGGACGATTTGGTCCCTCTAGTTTTTTATCACCATAGCCAACTCTTTTTTCTGCTTCAGAGCTGCCAGGGGAACTGTTTTGTTTTTTGTTTTGTCGATTCTTTTTTGACATGATTAACACCTCCAATTTTAGCTTGTGCGATTTTGAATTTTTCATACGAATTTAGGATAATGTCGAAAAGAAAAATGATATATGCCAGATTGACACTTTCTTTGACGAATAGCTTCTAGTTTTGTCAAGGGGGAAGGAAGACTAAAAAAGAAATAGAATTTAACTTATAAGATTAACCCGAGGAGGTTTTATTTATGTCTAGACCATTGCATGAGAAGGAAAAGCTACTGACGATGTTAACCGAAATATACGACCAGTTGGAAGAGTTGGAGTTAGTGCTAGAAGGATCATTCACAGAACATCGTATGAATTTAAATAGCGAAGAGTTAAATAAAATCTCCGTTCCAGAACAAAGACTATCCATGATGGAGAAGGAATTAAAGGATTTAAACCTAGTTGAGGAAATAGCAGAAACGAATCATTGTCAGGTCAAACGAGCCATGAAACTTGAAATGGGCTTTTAATTACCGCTAGAATGAGAAATAGAATTATTATGGAGTAGCTTTTTCGTATAAGCTACTTTTTATTTTGTTTACTAGAGGAGAAATAATCTTATGAATGATGATATTACTCATCTAACAAAGAAGCTATTAGAGTTTAATCGTCAATGCCTTAAATACTATGAGAAAGCAAGAGAGACAGGGATAAGCGAGGATTTTAATGACGTAGTCAAACCTTTTGCTAATGAGGTGAAACTCACAATCGCTAAGTGGAGTATTGAAATGCAAAAATGGTTAAAACAAAGTCCTCAAAAGCATATCCATATAAAACAGATTGTTACTACCTCTGATCACTTAGAACAAATTTCGATTCAGGCGTTTTTTCCTAATACAAGCCGCAAAAGATTTTTAAACGCAAATCGGACAGTAGAGTTTTTCTTATTAGAAATAGTAAAAGAGTTGGAAGAGTAGAAAAGAGATGCAATAGCTGCATCTCTTTTTGCGATTCAATTTTTAATAATTAAGAGTTTTCGATGAGGGAGTTTTCCTTATAACTTTCAGGTATTACGGCGCCTTGGGCTTCTAATTCACGGACAAGAAGTCGATAATCATTTATGTTAATTTCGTTGTGAATATAAGCTTTTTTAGCAAAATCCATTAGTGCGTTTACGTCATCAGTCTTATAGTCCCGACTTTGATTAAATTTGCCTTTTAATACTTGAATGTCCATATGTAGCTCCTCCTTCACCAATATTTTTAATAGTATCATGAAATAAAAGGATTTCTAGTTTTTCAAATATTTAAACTTTAGACAAAATTCTTCTCAATCTGACATTTCTGTAGTACCGAATATATGCACCCATTCTCATGAAGTTTCATACTCTGTAGTAATGAAAATGCGGAGGAGATGTTTGCCCATGTTTGGAAAAAACAGATCAAATAAATTTGTTAACAATGGATACGTAGGGCAAATGAATTACGGGAGACCACAATATTCTCAAACAAATGCATGGCAGTTTCTTCGTAATCAACAGCCATATCCTTATCAATTCCAACCACAAACATATAGTTGGAACCCTTATCAGCAGCAGAATCCTTACACTGAACATCAATACAATAACTTTGAATCAAACTATCAACCAAGTTATGTTCAACAGCCACCACCTTACTATTCAGTAGGACAGGGACAGTCTAAAGATGCCCAATTTCTATTTCAAAATCCACTCCAACCGCAGGATGAAATAACTGCAATTCCTTATAATCAAATGAATGGGTACCCAATGATGAATCCCTATCCAAAACAAAATGGGAACATAAAGCAACCAGGTGGAGTACAATCCATATTAAATTCCTTTAAATCGCAAGACGGTACAGTAGACATCAACAAAATGGTAAATACCGCTGGACAAATGGTGAATGCTGTAAGCCAAGTATCATCTATTGTCAAGGGCTTTGGAGGTATGTTTAAAGCATAATACTAGTGCAAAGGCGGCGAAATGCTGCCTTTGTTATTGTTGTTGTTTGTCGAATATTTTTAATAGCCATGGTGATTACCCGTCATATTTTTGCAATAACTTTTTGAACAATAAGTAACAACTTTTTACTGCAGAAATGCTTTGAAAAGTGGAAAATAAAGGTATAGAAAAAACCGCAGCAAATTTCTGCTGCGGTTATTTATTAAACTAGATTTATTTCTTCCATTAGGACATCTATATCCAATAACATATTACCATGGTCATCAACTTCAATTAGTTCATCTTTTTTCATTTTTGTCAGGGTTCGACTGATCGTTTCGCGGGTCGTACCAATCATACTAGCAAGATCCTTATTGGTAAATTCAGACTTGAGCAGGATGGTTCCGTCC
>JAQSXG010000238.1 GCA_029256785.1 Neobacillus sp. | reverse complement strand
TGAAGAAATGAGAAACGGGCTACTGGATTCCAGTAGCCCGTTTCTTAGGTGAAGTATTCTAATTTAGCGTCTGGAAAGAATTTTTCCATATAACCGTAGAGATGTTCCTTAATGTCTGCTTCTTCATCTTTTTGGTATATGTATTTTCCAATCCCGTATTTGCCCCATTTATATCTTCTTTTTTCCTCATCTAATTCCAATTTAGTCATTGGATAATTTTTTTCAATCACTCTTTTGGCTGGTTTTGTAAAGCGGTGTTGAATGAACTCAAAGGTTAAATCCTTTTTTGCCTCAGGAGGTAACTCCGCATCGAGCCGTTCAAACATATGATAGTATCCATCCTCCCACCCTTCGTGAAGATAAATGGGTGCAACGATAAATCCCAGCGGGTATCCTGCTCTGGCTATTTTCCCAGCTGCCTCTAATCGTTTGGCTAGAGGCGATGTACCGGGTTCAAAGTTCTTAATTATATAATCAGCATTTATACTGAAACGGAATCTAGTTTTTCCATTATGCTTTGCATCAAGTAAATGGTCTACGTGATGAAATTTTGTAACAAAGCGCAATTTTCCATATTCCGATTTTCCAAAATGTTCGATTGCTCGCTTTAATGTATGTGTTAAATGATCAATTCCTACTATATCAGAGGTACAGGCTGCCTCAAACCTAGTGAATTCGGGTGCGCGTTCCTCCATGTATTTGTCGGCAGCATCTAGTATTTCCTCTACATTTACATAGGTTCGGATATACGGCTTTGTCCCCATTGTAGTCTGCAGATAACAATAATGGCAGTGGCCCATACATCCTGTAGCAAAAGGAATGGCGTATTCGGCTGACGGCTTTGAAGTGTCAAACTTTAAGGTTTTTCTTATTCCAACAACTAAGGTGGACTTTGCCACCCGATACTTTTGAAAATCACTTTCGCCTGGAAGATCCCTGATTTGATTATGAGATGTAGTATTTCGAATCTCGACATCCATTTTTTTAAACTTTTCTAAAAGCTCCCTACCTAGTGGGTATTCTAGAGCTTTTGGTTCGAAGTAAACAAGTCTTGGCGTAAATGGTTTCATTCTAAGGTCCCCTCTGAAACATTGCCAAAGTAATAATTATAAGCTTGTTCTGCCTCTTCAGCGCTTGCGTAAACGGCTGTTTCATCCGATAAAGGGTAGTAAGTTTCATACATAAGTAGAGCTAATTCATCTGGCTTCTCAGGATTATTTACCACTGCAGCTGATTGAACATTAGCTACGTCCTGGGTATGTGGATTTCTGTAAAAAACATAGACAACATCACCTGGACGATAAGATTGGTTTTCGTTACTTAGTTCCACGTTATCACCTTTTCTTTGCAAAATTCTACGTTATTAAATTTTGCCTTAAGACCAAAGAAATTATGCTAGTCTTGGTAGTGGTAATAGTTAGTGAAAGTGTATTAAATCAATTGAAACGTGGAACCATCAATGATTTCGATATCCGTCCTTAGTTTAATTTCGTCCATTAATTTAAAAAGTGCTTCGTCTTTCATCTTGGCTTCAATCATACAATCAATTTGTGGAATGCTGCCTTCGATTTCCTTTAAGAAGTCAAAAAACATGGATATATCCACGTAATCGGAATGATGTCGAAACTCATTCTCACTTTTCGGACTTGAAATATGCATTTTTATTGGGAGTGGAGAATTCTTCCATGTATTGACTACACGTTCCCAATGATCCTGCCAATTATCATTCCGATGATGTGCCAAATGATGGTGGTAATCAAAGACAAGTGGAATATCAAGTTTTTCAGATAAATAAAGAGTGTCCTTCAAAGTAAAGGAGGTGTCATCATTTTCTAAAATGATCATCTTTTGAATTGCTCGTGGTATCTCCATCCAATTATCTACAAAGCGCTCCAGTGACTTTTCAGTTTCATCATAATTGCCGCCAACATGCATAACGCTACGATGTTCAGCGTCTATCCCCATGCCTTTTAATAATAAAAAATGTAACTTTAAGGTCCGTATAGAATTTTTCAAAATATGTTCCTTGGGAGAATTGATAAGGACAAAGTGATCTGGATGAAAATCAACTCGCATACTATGTTCCTTCACATAGTTTCCAATTTCTATTAGCTTCTCTTTTAACGGCTTCATATATTTCCAATCAAGAAGCTCTTCATGGTTAGCTAGCGGAATAAGCCTTGAAGTTAACCGATAAAAATGAATGTCAGAAGCGGCATTGTGCTTAAGCAACCGCAGTGTATTATTTAAGTTTTCAAGCGATATTCTTTCTAATTTCCGAAGGGCTGCATCCCTATCCTCAATTTTTTGAAATTGGCTAAATGTCATTGTCTTAGATGGGGACGCATTTTTTAACTCCATGCTCATGGCAACATAACCGAGCCGAACAATCGTCATCTAATCCATCTCCTCCAATAGTATGTATGAATACAAAAATGAATAGAGGAGGTTTGCCTCCCCTACGTTTTTTACCGGTTATTCTTATTGTATCCATCTCGTGCACGGTATTGTTGAGGTGCACGGGTTGGGTATCGAACAGGAAAACTAAACATATGGACTAGCTTTGTGAATGGTATTGAGGCAAATAAGACAAAAGCCAAGATAACATGGACTTTGAATAGTGTAGGGACCCCCAACATTAACTGTGGGACCGGATTAAAGGTAAATAAACTTCTAAACCATGGTCCAATAGATACCCGGTACTCATACGCAACAACTGTCAGATTATAAACCAGTGTCATATATAGTCCTATTCCCGAAACGACTAATAGCAAGACAATTGTAAAGTAATCTCCAAATGTGGTATGTACCCGCACTCTCGGGAGTGAATATTTACGAATTAGGATGACAATTAAACCAAAAACAACCATTATTCCAGGCAATGAACCTCCTGCAATCGCAAAGATATGGTAGGTATGATCATCCACACCGATTGCATGATAAACTTGGATTGGAATTAACATCCCCATTATATGGCCGATAAAGGCAAAGATAATTCCATAGTGAAAGATGACAGATCCCATGCGTAACCACTTTCTATCAAATATCTCTGTTGATGGTGCAGTCCAGTTCTTTCGTTGATAGATGAAACGGTAAAATGTTGCCACAACCAAAATGGTACCGCATAGATAAGGAAAAATGGTCCACCAAAATATTACTTCCATAACAGACAAAACCTCCTTAGCAACCAATGTCGCAAGTCAAAATAAACCATAAATTTTTAAATAGGAAAGTACATGAATACTTTCCTATCATGCTTAAGCTTTCTTTGCCCCGGTAGAATTTTTACTGATACATCATTGGATAAGGCAACTCATCCAAATCCGCTTCCTCGCGATCATTCTCAAGTAATATAATTTCTTCTCTATCCGGGACTTCGAAAACATACTTCATTAATAATCCGATTGCGTTATGGTAGGGATTGCTTTCAGGCAGGTTATTAACAAGCCGATTTATTGCAAATGCTAGACGACGTGAAAGAAAGATAAGATCTTTTCCTTCAGGTGCGACTGCTACCAATTCCAATAACATGGGAATAAAATCTGCTAATTCCTGCCCTTCATATTCAAAACCATTTTCATAAATTAGTTTTTGCAATTTTATTAAAGCCGCGCCGCGCTTTCTGCTATCTCCTAGCTCATGTGCTGTTAAATAAAGGTTTGTCTGTTCTTTGTAATCAAATGTCTCAACATACAGTTCTTGGAGCTCCTTCAAGTTCAACTCATAAAGGGGTGATAGGTTTTTTACTACTTCTTTGCAAATCTTCTTATCGGAAAGCTCTTCATTTAGAAATTCATTTATGGACAATCGTTCTTCTATAAAGTCTTTATTAGGATAATTCAGAATCCGTGATAGTGTTAGTAAAATCACTTTTGCTTCATCCGTCATTGTGTTTCACTTCTTTCAAAGGGATAGGTAACCATTCCTTCAGGAGGTGCCAAATCTTCAATACTACATGCTCCTGTTCTATAATGTAAGTCATTGTCCATTTCCCTGCGTGCTGTAGGTATAACAAATCGTTCATTGTATTTTGCTATTCCTAATAATCTTGCCATATCCTCTAATTCCTCTGGTGTTGTATCAGCTTCCTTAAGAAGTTTACTCGTCTTCAATTCATCCAAACCACCTACTGTTTGTGACCGCATATGGACACGCATAGCAGACATCTTTAACAGAACCCTGCGAATAACATCTGTATCATCGGCAGATAACAATGACGCTAAATACTCCATGGGAATTCTCATATCGTCTACTGCCGGAATATAGCCGTCCGCATTTAAGCTATTTTCATTCGTAATATGATTCATGATCGGACTAAGCGGCGGAACATACCATACCATTGGCAGTGTTCTGTATTCAGGATGTAATGGTAATGCGATTTTCCATTTAATTGCCATTTTATATACAGGCGATGCTTGAGCACTTTCTATCCAACTATTATTTATCCCTTGTTTTTTTGCTTCTTCGATGACTTCGGGGTCAAACGGATCTAAGAACACAGAAAGCTGTGACTCATACAAATCCTTTGGATCCTCCACAGAAGCTGCTTCCTTAACCCTGTCTGCGTCATATAAAACTACACCGATATAGCGAATACGACCGACACAGGTCTCAGAACAAATCGTTGGAAGACCTGCTTCTGTACGCGGATAGCAGAAATTACACTTTTCAGCTTTGTGAGTATTCCAGTTGTAGTACACCTTATGGTAGGGACAGCCATTCATACAAAACCGCCATCCACGACATGCATCTTGATCAACTAGTACAATCCCATCTTCATCTCGTTTATACAACGCTCCTGATGGACAGGAGGCAACACAGGATGGATTCAGACAGTGCTCACATATCCTTGGCAAATACATCATAAATGTTTTTTCATATTCCATTGCGATATGTTCCTGTAGTTTTTTAACATTCGGATCGAGTGGAACCACTTCACTACCACCCGCCAAATCATCATCCCAGTTTGGACCCCATTCTGGTTTGTCCATAAATTTGCCGGTTAGCATCGACTTAGGACGTGCGACAGGAATATTTTCCTTTTTAGGACTATTGTGTAGATGCTCAAAATCGTATGTCCAGGGTTCATAAAAATCATTCATATCCGCCATGTTTGGATTGTAAAAAATATTGGCTAGCTTTGAAATCGGTCCACCTGCCTTTAAATGCAGTTTTCCATTTCGTAAAACCCAACCGCCTTTGTAACGGTCGGTATCTTCCCATTCCTTTGGATAGCCAGGTCCTGGTCGTGTTTCAACATTGTTATACCACACATATTCCATCCCGGGACGATTTGTCCATACATTCTTACAGGTTACAGAACACGTATGACAGCCAATACATTTATCAAGATGCATGACCATTGCCACTTGTGCTTTAATTCTCAAGCCAATCGACCTCCTTCAACGGTCGGACAATTGTTAATGTGTCCCTCTGGCTACCTGTTGGGCCATAATAATTGAAACCGTAACTTAATTGTGAATAGCCGCCAATCATATGAGTGGCTTTTGGATAAATTCTCGTCACACTGTTATGCGTGCCGCCGCGTGTTTTGTTGATGGTATTCCCAGGAACTCCCATCGTTCGATCCTGTGCATGATGCATGTAAACAGCTCCCCGAGGCATACGGTACGTTGTAACAGCCCTTGCCACCACAGCTCCATTTCGGTTATATACTTCAATCCAATCATTGTCCTTTATCCCAATAGAAGCAGCATCCTCCTCATTCATCCAAACGACTTGCCAGCCCCGAAATAGCTGGACCATATGTGTTGTATCCGTAAACATCGTATGAATTCCCCACTTTTGGTGAGGGGTCATATATCTTAGTGTGATCGACTTCCCGCTATTTTCGACTTCTTTCTCATTCTTAATGAAAGGTCCCTTTGAAATAGGTGGAATATATAACGGCAAACCCTCGCCAAAATCGAGCATTACTTCATGGTCAAGATAAAAGCTCTGCCGACCCGTTAGTGTATGCCAAGGAATATGATATTCCTTATTTACAGTGAATGGTGAATAGCGGCGGTTATCATTCTCTAAACCACTCCATACTGGTGTGGAAATGGCTTGTCGCGGCTGAATCGTTAAAGCATCTAACGTATAATCCTCTTCTTCCCTACCTTCAGAGATATGGGCAAGTTTCTTACCCGTTTTCGCCTCGATTGATTTCCAGCCCTCCACCGACCGTTTTCCATTTGTTGCACCAGACATTAGCAGGATTGCATTAATTGCTTTTTTATCTGAATATAAATCAGGGTACCCTTTTCCGATTCCCTCATGCTTGGACTTTCCAAGGCGATCGAGTAATTCTTGATACACTTTATCACCTGGTATTTTTACACCTTTTGTTCCATAGCCATTTTTTATATTCGGTCCAACAGTAATCCACATATCGTACACATGAGGGTAATCACGCTTAACAAAATTAAAGTTTGGCAGGGTTTTGCCTGAAATAGCTGCTATCTCGCCTTTTCGCCAATCCTTCACTTTTCCAAGCGGCTGGGCAATTTCATTTATCGTGTCATGAGCAAGTGGTGACATGACTAAGTCTTCTTGTGCAGGAAGATGCACCTTAGCCAGCTCTGAAAAAGACTTCGCTATCTCTCTAAAGGCATCCCAATCACTTCTTGTATCCCACGGCGGGCTGATTGCCGCATTAAAGGGATGAACAAATGGATGTAAGTCCGTGCTGCTGATATCATGCTTTTCATACCAAGTTGCTGCTGGCAAAATAATATCAGAAAACAGACCTGAACTTGTCATCCTGAAGTCCATACTTACAAACAAATCGGTCTTTCCTTCAGGTGGTTTCTCCGTAATATTTACATTTTCAGGCTGCCAAGAGTTTTCGGTATCGGTCAATACAGAATCTGTTGAGCCAATTAGATGCTTAACAAAATACTCATGTCCCTTTCCGCTATCACCAAGTAAATTCGAACGCCAATTAAAAAACACCCTTGGGAAATTGCGTGGGTCATTTGGATTTTCAATAGCAAAG
>JAQSXG010000237.1 GCA_029256785.1 Neobacillus sp. | reverse complement strand
ATCTTCAAGTGCAGGTGTGTAAACGGCCAGCGGCTTCATGGTAGATCCGGGCTGTGCTTTAAGTTGAGTGGCACGGTTAAAGCCTCGAAAGACATGCTCGCCACGGCCGCCAACGAGTGCGAACACTCCACCGGGTTCAGGATCCATAAGTACAGAACCGCTCTGTACAAGCTTGTCACCCGTTCCAGCAGGGAAAAAAGCAGGGTTACTATAAACTTTTTCCAATCCTTTTTGCAGATTTTGGTCCAATGTTGTATAAATTCTGTACCCTCTCGTCAAGATCTCTTCCTGTGTTAGTCCATACTTTGAAATTGCTTCATTTAAAACAGCATCGACATAATAGGGATATTCTCGTTTGATTTCACTGCCACTGCCTTTTTGTAACTTAATTTTTTCCTCTTTTGCTAAAGTATATTGTTCAGTTGTAATCATTTTAAGTTCTTTCATCTTACTCAAGACAATATTTCTACGTTTCATCGCTAAGTCGTAGTTGTTATATGGGTCTAAGTAATTTGGTGATTGTAAAAGGCCAGCTAACAATGCGGCTTCACTGATGGTAATTTCGTTTATTGGTTTATTGAAATATCTTTTTGAGGCATTGGCAATTCCCCAGGCACCACTTCCAAAATAAACCTGATTTAAGTACATTTGTAGAATTTCCTCTTTTTTATAAACCTTCTCAATTTTTACAGCTAAAAATAATTCTTCTGCTTTTCGTTTATAGGTTTGTTCAGGTGACAGGAGGGCATTTTTCGCAAGCTGTTGCGTTATCGTACTCCCGCCGCCGGTAATACTTCCAGCGAATAGATTACTAAAAAATGCCCGTGTGATTCCTTTTATATCAAAGCCACCATGGATATAAAACCGTTCATCTTCAATAGCAACGACAGCATCTGGTATAAAATCAGGAAGTTCATTCATTTCCACACCTATAGTACGATTTGTGGAAATATTGCTGGCGACCTTTTCGTACTGATCATAAATGACTGTTGACTGCGCCAGTCCTATCTTCAATGATTCTACATTTGCTCGTGAAGCGAGCCATCCAAAATAAACAATCGTCGCAAGGATGACCACAAGAATGAGTAATAAGAAAATTTGAGTAAGATGTTTCTTTTTCCAAAAGCGGATAAATGATTCCCAAAATTGCGTTAACTTTTCCATTCTATCTCCTTACTTTCAAAAAAGTATCGAATGTACCTATTATAAATTTTCCAACGATAAAAACCAATTATCTTGGCTAGAAGTGGACAACCATTTATTAGTCCGAGCATATGATAATAAAAAAAGTTATTAGGAGTGAGAAGATGATTAATTGGAAAGTACGCTTTAGAAATCGAAATTGGGTCATCGCGTTTTTGTCACAACTTATGATAGTCGCCCAAATGCTATTAGCAGGTTTAAATTCAATGGGATTAATTGAATTTCAACTATCTGATGCCATTCAGCAATCCATATTAACATTTGTTAATGCCGTGTTTATTTTACTATCGATGATGGGTCTCGTACAGGATCCAACAACTAAAGGAATGCGTGACAGTGAGAGGGCATTAACTTACAAAGATCCTAATTAATATAATACTCTACCTTTTATTAAGTTTAATAGAGTGGTATAATTAAACTTAGTTAACAAATATTGGGTATTTGGCAAAGCGTAGAACAAAATAATCAATACACATCTATTGTCATTCTCGATTATTCTTTCGAATAGGATGTATTATCCGCTGAGAAAGGGGATCTTAGAATGTGGGATTGGATTTGGATTTTTGCTATTTCTTATGGAATATTTATTGTCATTGAGGAAGCAATCTATTATTTTTGGAACCGCTATGTTTTTGGAACGAAAGAAGTCTTAAGAAGAAAAAGAATCCGTAAAGTCATCCGGGGCTATTTTTTTGTTAAAAGGATTGCTGAGAGAAACTTCCAACAGTAGAATATTGTACCCTGGAGCTCGCCAATAGGCGAGCTTCTTCCATTTATTTATTCTCTTCATTTTGATTGGAGCTTTCCGCAGATTTCTTCTTTAAAGTAGAATAACCCGATTTAATGACAATGTATAAAATAAAAAGTATGACGATTACATATTCACCAGGCTCCATCACCTGGAAGGGATTAAGGCCTTTTTTTACAACATCAGAAAATTTATGTCCCATTATTATATCGATAAGGACAATTAGGGAAAATAATGAACCAGCCAATAAAGTAGACGCAATTAGTACTTTCAACCACAACACCCTCAGTAAGGTAAGTATCTTTATTGTGCCAAGTAATAAATCTAATATACTGTTGGATAAACTACTCTCTCTTGGATATCATAACCAATATTGGAAAAACCAATTTAATTCCTTGTGAGTGTGGTGATCCCAGTGTCTATTTTGTCAAAGATGTTAAAGCAGAAAAAAAAGAAAAGAAAGCCTGATAATCTTCGGCAACAACAGGATCCCCAAAAACCTGAAAACTTGCCGATACTTAGGGATTACAAACAAAATATAGCGAGAGTCAAGGAAGAGTTTGGCACCAGTTCAGATATTGTTATTCGCGAGTTTAAAGTAAAAAAGCATTTAGGTGTAACTCTATATGTCGATGGATTAGCTGACAGTCAAATGATTAGTGACTTTATTTTAGAAAATTCCATGGAAAAAAAAGTTGAAGAAGAGCCTTTTGATTTCTATCAGTACATGATGGAACAAACGGTAGCCATCGGGAGTATTAAAACAATAACGAATTGGAATGAAGTTTATGATTCGATACTTTCGGGAGATACCGTTGTCTTTTTAGATGGTTTTAATAAAGCAATCAGTTGTGAGACAAAGGGTTGGGAAAAAAGGGCTGTTAGTGAACCGACCACACAATTAGCTATACGTGGTCCAAAGGATTCATTTACAGAAACGATTCGGACCAATACAGCATTAATCCGAAGAAGGATAAAAAGTCCGAATCTTTGGTTGGAGTCCATGAAAATAGGTGCAGTTACCCAAACAGATATAGGTATTATGTATATTAAAGGAATCGCCAATGAAAAGATCGTCACTGAAATAAAAGATCGATTAAAGCGGATCAATACTGACGGAATTCTGGAATCTGGTTATATAGAGCAATTAATAGAGGATCAAACATGGTCAACCTTTCCTACAATTTATCATTCGGAAAGACCTGATGTTGTAACAGCTGATCTCCTTGAAGGAAAAGTGGCCATTTTAGTGGATGGAACTCCATTTGTCCTTACAGCACCAGCAGTGTTTATCCAGTTTTTCCATGCACCTGATGATTATTATTCACGTTTTGATATTTCAACAAGTATTCGTTTATTAAGGATATTGGCCTTTTTTATTTCGATTGTGGGACCAGCCGCCTATATTGCCGTAACAACTTTTCATCAAGAGATGATACCAACTGGAATGGCCATTGCCATTGCAGCTCAACGGGAAAATGTACCCTTCCCAGCTTTTGTTGAAGCATTAGTTATGGAGGTCACCTTTGAGATATTAAGGGAAGCTGGATTAAGACTGCCACGAGCAGTTGGCCAGGCTGTTTCCATTGTGGGAGCCCTCGTAATAGGCCAAGCTGCTGTTCAGGCAGGATTTGTATCACCTGTAATGGTAATCGTGGTATCGATTACAGCGATTGCAAACTTTTCCACGCCAACCTTTGCGATGGCGATCGCAGCGAGGTTGATTCGCTTTATGTTCATGGGATTAGCAACTTTTACAGGCTTTTACGGGATTATGTTAGGCTTAATGGTTATGACGGTCCATTTGTGTGGATTAAGATCATTCGGAGTTCCCTATATGTCTCCAATAGCACCATTAAATTTAAAAAACCAACAAGATATATTTATTCGTTTTCCACTGTGGGCCATGAAAAACAGACCACCAATGATGGCTAAAGATAATCTCATTAGACAAGGTCAGGATCAAAAGCCAGATCCGCCTGAAGAATCAATTTATCACAACCAGAGTCCAACAAAAGGTGATCAATGATGAAGAAGGAAATGATAATCATGTTATTTTTTTCTACTCTCTTGCTTAGTGGATGCTGGAATCAAAAGGAAATGACAGATTTGGCCTTTGTTATGGCAATGGGGATTGACGAGGGAACGGGTGATTATCGGTATGATGTAACCTTTCAAATCGTTATTCCTGGGAATGTATCATCCGGACAGGATGGAGGGTCTAAAGGTTTACCCATTGTTGTGATAAAAGGAGTAGGAAATACCATTACGGAAGCTGCTAGGGAAGCAACAAAAACGATATCACGACAGCTTTATTATGCACACACCAACTTACTTGTGATTAATGAGCAGGTAGCAGAGGAAGGGGTTTATAATCTTTTAGATGGATTAGAACGTGATCCGGTATTTAGAACGACTACACAAGTTGTTGTTGCAAGAAAATCAAAGGCAGAAGACGTATTAACTATCTTAACTAACCTTGATAAGATACCTGTGGAAAAAATCACGAAAACACTTAAGGGAACAGAATCAATGTTGGGTCAAAATATTGAAGTATCGATTGATGATTTTATTGATGCAATTGTTAGCAGTGGCAAAGAACCTGTTGTTAGCGGCTTTAAAGTAAAAGGTAAACCAGAAAAGGGGAGCTCAGCTTCAAGTTTGGAATCTACTAAACCACAAGCTTCTGTAGTCGCCGATGGATTAGCCATCTTTAAGGAAGGGAAATTAACCGGATGGCTTGATCAAGAGAAGGCTCGGGGAGCGGTTTGGGTCATGGATAGGGTAAAGAGTACCGATATTAATATTGATTGGAAGGGTAAGGAAGATGCGATTACCATCATACCCATTCGTACAAAAACAGGAGTAACAGCAAAAATAAAAAATGGGAAGCCTGTTATTCACGTGGCTATAGAAGAAGAAGGAAATCTTAGTGAAGCGAATACTCCACTGGATGTGATGGATCCTAAAATAATTAAAAAAATGGAGAAAAAAACAGCAGCGAAAATAAAAGAACAAGTAGAAATCGCAATTAAAGCTGCTCAAAAAGAAAAGAGTGATATTTTTGGATTTGGTGACAAAGTTCATAGGGCAGATCCAAAGCTTTGGAAACGTATAAAGCATCAATGGGACGAGGAATTTGCAAGTCTTCGAGTAGAGGTAAAGGTTAACTCCTATTACCGGCGGTCGGGTGTTCGGACCAAGCCGTTTTGGTCTGACTTAGATCACTAACTTTTTACGCAGAAAGTGTGAAATATTATATGGTAAAAATCAATGCATTCCAACTGTTTGTCCTTGTGGTTTTGTTTGAAATGGGAAGTGCCATCCTGGTAGGTCTGGGAATGGATGCAAAACAAGATGGGTGGATCGGAATTTTAATAGGAATGGGGGGAGGTGTACTCCTCTTTTTGGTCTATCATCGTCTGTATCAGTTTTATCCGGACCTACCATTAACAGGCTATACTCAAAAAATTCTGGGAAAATGGATGGGCGGTGTTTTGAGTTTCATCTATATTATTTACTTTATTTATGTTGCTGCGAGGGTTCTAAGGGACTTCGGAGAGTTGTTAACGGCAACCATATACACTGACACACCTTTGTTTATTATTAATACCCTAATGATCCTAACGATAATTTATGGAGTTCAAAAGGGTTTTGAGGTGATTGCCAGGACGGGTGAAATCTTCTTTATCATCGTTTATTTTTTAGCAATCGTTGGGATGCTGTTAATTACTTTTTCAGGATTAATCCATTTAGAGTACCTAAGGCCGGTGCTTGAGAATGGCTGGAAACCGATAATTAAACTAGTATTGGGTCAGACACTAACTTTTCCATTTGGAGAAATGATTGTCTTTACAATGTTTCTTCCATTAATAGCTGAACCTCAAAAGGCAAAAAGAGTGTGTTTAGTTGGAATGATATTAAGCGGGATAAATATTGCCTTCACATCAGCGATAAATGTTGCAACCTTAGGGGGAGAGCTGTTTTCACGCTCACCCTATCCATTGCTAGCCACGATTAGCAAAATTGAATTGGCAGATTTTATTGAACGGTTGGATGTTACTTTCATGTTGTATTTAGTTATTGGTTGTTTCTTTAAAATTATTCTGTATTATTACGCAGCTGTTACTGGAGCAACAGAGATGTTTGGATTCAAGGATCATCGAAAAATAGGCTTTCCAATTGGATTAATAATATTATTTGCTTCGGTAACAATTGCATCAAACTATACTGAACATATAAGTGAGGGATTAAAGGTAGTAACCGTTTATTTACATTGGCCACTTCAAATTATTATCCCTTGTTTGTTACTTGTCATTTCTTATTTTCGAAATAGAAAGAAAAAGGGTACCACCTAAAACTAAAAAACTGCCTTTGCCCTTAGGCGAAGACAGTTAACTTTTTAAATCCATCCTATTAGACTTTACTTGTTTGTGTTAGTGGAAAAAGCATTTGTACCGTAGTGCCTTCGTCTATTTCACTTTCGAATTGAATAGTACCTTGATGCGCTTGCACGATTTTATAGCTAACGGTTAAACCCAAACCAGTCCCTTTTTCCTTTGAAGAATAAAATGGTTCACCCATACGTCCTAACCGATCCTTCGAGATTCCACAACCAGTATCCTTTATCGTGATGGATAGTTGCTTAGTTTCAACAGGTTCAACTGTAATCGTTATTGCACCCTCGCTTTGGGTTGCTTCAATTGAATTTTTAATTATGTTAATAAACAATTGTTTTAATTGGTTTGGTTCACATTCTAGCAATAAAGATTCATCGGGGAAATTTTTCTTTATTTGTACGTTATATAAACTTGCTTCCACATTTAATAATGATATGACATCATTTAATATTTTCTGAATGGACATTCTGGAAAACTTAATATGCTGTGGTTTAGCTAAAAGTAAAAGTTCACCAACGATGTGGTTGATACGGTTCAATTCATCTAACATGATTTGATAATAATATTGATGTGTTGGATCTTCCGACTGTAGCAGCTGGACAAAACCCCTTAAAGATGTTAGAGGATTTCGTATTTCATGAGCCACACTTGCAGAAAGTTCAC
>JAQSXG010000236.1 GCA_029256785.1 Neobacillus sp. | reverse complement strand
TTACAAGGTTTTTCATTTTTATTTCCCCTTTGCTCAATGCTGACTCTCGTGTCGTTTTTTATATAATCGAAAAATGTAAGACTTATAAATATAAAAATATTAGAATAGTTTCTTCAAATCCATAAAGAGTATAGCTGAAATGTGACAAAATAACAACAGATATAATTATTTAGTTGACAATATGTACTAATGCATGGTAATTGACGAAGGCGATAAAACATAGTAGGATAATATGTTAGTGGAGAGGTGAAAGCCATGATAAAACCAATTATTGAATTTTGTATAAGTAATCTTGCCAGCGGTTCACAGAAAGCGCTTGAAAGATTAGAAAAAGATTACGATTTGGATGTCATTGAATATGGCTGTCTTGGGTATTGCGGTAAATGTGCTAGCTCACTATATGCGTTGGTGAACGGGGAAGTTGTTACGGGAAATACAGCAGATGAACTAGTTGATAACATCTACCAATACTTAGAAGAAAATCCAATGTTTTAAATAGCCTTTTTAGTAAAAGGGATTACGAAAAGCGACTCGTAGCCGGTACTAAAATTGGACGTATAAATGGGAGCGCACGTCGCTCTTTTTTCAATCGAATTAGTTGAGTCCTTATTCTCTAGTGTATATACTAATAGAAAGACCTCAAAAAGGAGGAGAAAAAAATGACTCAAGATGTAGTTATTGTAACAGAAGCTGCCGCACTTCAAGTAAAAGATATGATGAAGCACAATGAAGAAGAAGGCGCGTTCTTAAGGGTTAGTGTTAAGGGTGGCGGCTGCAGTGGATTAACATATGGAATGGGTTTTGATCATGAAGTCACAGAACAGGACCTTCAGTTGGAACAGTTTGGCGTGCAAATTTTGGTAAATAAAGAGGATGCGGCCATATTAAAGGGCACCAAAATTGATTATAAGCAATCAATGATGGGTGGTGGCTTTACGATTGAAAATCCCAATGCCATTGCTTCATGTGGCTGTGGTTCATCGTTTAGGACAGCAACTGCTTCTGGAACACCAGAAGAGTGTTAATAGTAACACAATAAAAATGGCGCCGATAAAAAACGGCGCCTTTCGTTTTTATTGATTAAACATAGATGAGCTGTGTAATGGTTGAATTTTCGCCTTAGGATCAATATAGGCTTTTGCATTATTAACCGCAGTAGGTGCTTCGCCAAATCCACAAGCTATTAACTTCACTTTTCCTTCGTACGTACAAATATCTCCCGCAGCATATATGCCAGGTGTATTCGTTTCCATTTTCGAGTTAACAATAATGGAATTCTTCTCAATATCTAAGCCCCACTCTTTAATTGGTCCTAATGATGAAACAAATCCGTAATTACAAATAACAGCATCGACATCAAGTGTTTCAGTGCTGTCACCACTAACGGTACCAAGGACTACTTGCTTAATCCCTGTTTCGCCACCGATTAATTCTGCAGGTACAAAAGGTGTTTTCACCTCTACCTTTGAATTATGCAAGTTTTCAACACTATGTTCATGTGCGCGGAATTTGTCTCTGCGATGGACGATCGTAACTTTTTCAGCAATTGGCTCAAGCATTAAAGCCCAGTCAACGGCTGAATCGCCACCGCCAAATACGACTACCTTTTGACCTGCAAACTTATTTAAATCATCAATAAAGTAATGTAAATTCTTTCGTTCATATTGGGCAGCGCTTTCTAATTCTAAACGGCGCGGTTGGAATGCACCATTACCTGCAGTAATGATAATTGTCTTTGAGTAATGAACTTCGGAGTTGGTAGTTAATTTAAATATTCCGTCTTCTTGTTTTTCTAATTTTTCAACCGATTGTTCTAGGGCAACCGTAGGTTCAAATTTAGCCATTTGTTCTTTAAGGTTATCAACAAGTTCTTGGGCACGAACTTTAGGGAAACCAGCAACATCATAAATGTATTTTTCCGGGTAAAGCGCCGATAGCTGACCGCCTAATTGAGGTAAGCTTTCAATAATTTTAACCGATGCTTGTCTCATACCGCCATAAAAGGCAGTGAATAGGCCAGTAGGACCGCCGCCGATAATTGTAATGTCATATACCTTTTGATTTTCTAGCACTCCATATTACCCCCAACTATGTAGTAGTAAACTCCATTCCTTATCATATCATAAATTAAAAAAATGCTCACATTTTTTGGGAAGTATTAAAGAGAAGAAGTTGAATGAATCGTATAGAAAAAAGTGAGTATTTTTATATAAAATAATTCCGCGAAATCACTTGATATTGTGAAAAGAATAGCATAAGATGTATTGTGAATATATTGTTACCATTGTGTGACAAAATAACAAACTTTTTAGCTAAATGGTAGATAATACTTGAATGCCTCGGCTTTATGTAAACTGCTAATTAGCTAGTATAAATGTATTTCTGTACGTGAATTACATCACATACAGTTCTACTTAAATAAAAATCTCCTAATTAGCGGAAGATATGCCTAGGGACAATAAAAATATAAAAAAAGGGTGGAAGTGATCACTTTGAGAAAGCCTAAAATAGTTATAGTTGGTGCGGGATACGGCGGTCTAATGACAACGGTTAGATTGCAAAAGTTAATCGGTGTAAACGAAGCTGATGTTGTTTTAATTAATAAGAATGATTACCATTATGAAACAACCTGGTTACATGAGGCATCAGCGGGAACGCTGCATCATGACCGTGTACGTTACGATATTCGTGATGTTATTGATAGAAGTAAAGTTGATTTTGTTCAAGAAACAGTGATTGAGATTAACAAAGAAGATAAGAAGGTAATTTTAGAAAATGGCGAAGTAGACTATGACTACCTTGTAATTGCTCTTGGCGGAGAGCCAGAAACATTCGGTATTAAAGGATTAAAAGAATACGCATTTGGTATTAGTAATGTGAACTCTTCTCGTCAATTACGCGAGCATATTGAATATCAATTTGCTACGTACAATATGGAAGAAGAAAAAAATGACGACCGTTTATCAATTGTAGTCGGTGGTGCTGGATTTACAGGAATTGAGTTTCTCGGAGAACTTTCAAATCGTATCCCAGAACTTTGTCATGAGTACGATGTAGATTTCAATAAAGTGAAAATTATCTGTGTGGAAGCAGCGCCAACGGTTCTACCGGGCTTTGATCCTGAGCTTGTAAACTACGCTGTTTCTCAATTAGAACGAAAAGGAATTGAATTCCTAATCGGAACAGCGATTAAAGAATGCATGCCTGACGGAATTCTTGTCGCAAAAGGTGAGGAAGAACCTCGTGTGATTAAAGCTGGCACAGTTGTATGGGCAGCTGGAGTTCGTGGAAATTCAATCATTGAAAAATCTGGTTTTGATGCGATGAGAGGCCGTGTGAAAGTCCAGCCAGACCTTCGTGTACCAGGACATGATGATGTCTTTATTATCGGAGATAGCTCTCTTGTAATTAACGAAGAAATTAATCGTCCATACCCGCCAACGGCACAAATTGCCATGCAGCAGGGAGAGGTAGTAGCAAGAAATCTTGCAGCATTAATCCGCAATAAAACAAATCTTGAATCCTTTGTGTTTGATAATAAAGGAACAGTTTGTTCATTAGGTGAAAATGATGCAATCGGTGTTGTATTCGGTAAAAAAGTAACCGGCACAACAGCGTCGATTATGAAAAAAGTGGTTGATAATCGTTCGCTCTTTATGATTGGCGGAGCAGGTCTTGTATTGAAAAAAGGTAAATTCAAGGTATTTTAATCATAATAATTATATTAGCTAAAGAGCAGAATTCATCTGCTCTTTTTTGTGTTGTAACATTTTTAAAATTTCTGAAAATTCTAGTAACATTTAGAAAACGAAAGAAAACTTCATATGTATTCGCTTTCACGGTCATTTTTGCCTGATTATCAATCTTTCCAAAATTGAATTTATCTGTTATATTATCAGAATATTAAATTAATTTATTATCAAGGAGATGGTTGGATGAAAACGACAGCCTTGGATTCAAAAAAATGTGATTATTGTTCTGGAAACGGGTATTTTCAATTGCTACTAGGAGGATCTGAAACCTGCACCTGCTGCGGTGGTTCAGGGAGGAAAAAAGAGTAGGATTAAGGAGTATGAATAATAGAGGAAAGCTTCCACGAAAAACTTGGAGGCTTTTTTACTGTATTAAAGGACAATACTGCGTCTACAGACAAGTTTTATAAAGGCTTGGATATTAAAAATATTGACTCTCTTTAGGACATTAAGTACACTATTATTGATGTAAAAAGGGGGAATACCAATGCAAATGAGCATTGTTGTTTTAATTATTTCAATCTTACTATTTTTCGTCTTATTTTTCGGAATTGGATTTATTCTTAATATGCTTCTCCGGATGTCTTGGGTAATGGCTATTGGCTATCCACTAATTGCAATTTTTATTGTAGACAAGGTGAAGTTTATCGAATATTTTACAAATAGCAAAGTGGCATTTCAAGAGTTAGGACAAAAACTCAGCTCGCTGGCAACTGCGGATATACTAATATTGGTCAGTGGTTTAGCGGGGGCGATTGCGGCGGGTCTCACAATTAAGCTTCTCCGTAAAAATGGTTATCAAATGTTTTAAAAGACTTTTCCAATGTGAAAGGTCTTTTTTTTGTACCAAAAGAGGTTGGTATTTTATTCCTTTTGAATAATTCATTGCCTGTTGGGAAATGAATATTTTGGGAGGAGTGAAAAATTAATGAATAACCTTAAAAAATGGATAAAGCGTTTTACGATGACTATTCTTTTCTTTTTGGCATTATTGGTAACTTTCCAATCTATATCTGGAGTAGATACGAAATCATATATTTTAAAAAGTCTAGGTGCTGGGGTGGTAGCTAATAGTCAACCTGTATCTGAAACAACACCGCCTTTAGAGGATGCTTTCAATTGGTCACAATACCCGAAGAAGAACGTAATTGCTACAGGTTATACAGCAGGATATGAATCTACAGGGAAAAATGAAGGTCACCCTGAATATGGGATTACCTATTCTGGTGTAAAAGTAAAACGTGATTTATATTCGACAGTTGCGGCGGATTTGAACGTGTTTCCAATTGGTACCATTCTTTTTATCCCTGAGTATGGCTATGGGGTTGTAGCAGATAAAGGTGGAGCAATAAAGGGCAATAAAGTAGATCTATATTATGAGACAGTTGATGATGTTTATAATGAATGGGGTAAGCGAGAAATTGAAGTTTATGTTATACAACAAGGTGATGGAAGTCTTACAGAAGAGCAATTACAAGCATTGAATGAGAATAAGACAATGCAGGTTTTCCGCCAACAATATATTAAATCCGAAAGAAGATAAAGAGTAGGCTTATGCCTGCTCTTATTTATCGGGTTGTTATTTAGATAGTCGAAATATATTTACTTTTCGGATATAATTAGTAAGGTAATTTATTTGGAGGTGGATTGTAGATGTTTCATGTGAAGAATGAATTGGATTATTCAGCAGCCCATGAAGGCTTGGTAATTGGCTTGTTTGATAAACAAGAGAAGTTTTCAGGTGTTCTGGCTGAGCTAGATCAACAATTTGATGGTCAGCTCACGGAGCTAGTCAAATCAGGCGATATTTCTGCTAAGTTAAAGAGCATCACTAAAGTACATAGTTTTGGTAAGATTGGTGCAAAAAGGATTTGGTTTATTGGCTTAGGCAAAGAAAAGGAGTTTACTTTTGATAAACTTAGTGAAGCTTTAGGGAAAGGGTTTAAAGCTTTAAAAGCTAGTAAGCTGGGAGAAGCGGCTATTCTTATAGATACGTTCACGATGGATAAGGTTGATGGTTTAGATGCTGCACATGCTGTGAGTGAGGCTTTTGCATTAGCTACCTATAAATTTGATGGATATAAACAAAAGTCTAATGAACCAGAGAAGAGCATAGAGAATATCACGGTCTATAGCTTATCCCATGAATTAGAGGATATTAAAGCTTCTTTAACAGTTGGCTATGCCTTTGGAAAAGGTACCAATTCCGCCCGTACGCTTGTAAATACCCCAGGGAATCTGCTGAGCGCAACCGATATGGCAAACTATGCAGTGGAACTTGCAGCTACTTATGGCTTTGAACACGAAATCCTAGATAAAGAAGAAATTGAGAAATTGGGAATGGGCGCATTCCTTGCGGTAAATCAAGGTTCGATGGAACCTCCCAAAATGATCGTCTTAAAGTATCAAGGAAAAGAAGAGTGGAATGATGTTATTGGCTTGGTTGGAAAAGGAATAACATTTGATACAGGTGGTTACTCCATTAAAACAAAAGCCGGCATTGTTGGAATGAAAACGGATATGGGCGGAGCTGCTGCGGTTCTTGGAGCCATGGAAATTATTGGCGAATTGAAACCTGAACAAAATGTTGTTGCTGTCATTCCTTCAACTGACAATATGATAAGTGGTAATGCATTTAAACCTGATGACGTGATTACCTCGATGAGTGGTAAAACAATTGAGGTTTTAAATACAGATGCGGAAGGAAGACTCGTTCTCGCAGATGCGGTAACATATGCGAAGTACCATGGTGCAGAATATTTAGTAGATGTAGCTACACTAACAGGCGGTGTTATCACTGCTCTTGGAATGCATACGACGGGAGCGATGACTAACCATGAACCGTTGTTTGAACAGGTGTTGGAAGCTTCAATGGAGGCTGGCGAGCCAATGTGGCTCCTACCGTTGTTTGAGAAGGATAAGGAACGGGTAAGAGATAGCAAGGTAGCGGACCTAAATAATTCTCCAGGGGCAGCGGGCCATGCAATCGTTGCAGGTGCTTTTATCGGTGAATTTACGGAGGATACACCTTGGGTCCACTTGGATATTGCAGGAACATCTACAACTTCAAAAGAGTATGAACTTGGACCTGCTGGGGCTACCGGTGTAATGACAAGGACACTTGCTTTATTCGTTGAACGCTTTGAACCCATTAATAAGTAATTGCGAGCCCCCGATTTCTAATCGGGGGTTTTTCATTCATTGCCCAACCCATCCCTCTCCTTCTTGCATATGAAATAGTGTAGGCAAGTATTTAAAATGGG